>JAJQJO010000162.1 GCA_021323495.1 Cellvibrio sp.
ATAAGGATTACCGCCAACTGCCCCAGCACAGTTGAATGCACCGGGCTGACCAACAATTCACGCTCCAATACCATCATCAACACCAGATCAGTGCCAGGGATAGCATCAGCAAAAATTTGCATGGTTTTACCATTTAGCTCGATCAAATGAAGATCGTCTTTAGCGCGCAGCAATTGTTCGATGTTGCTATTGGTCAGGTCAGCAGAGATATCGACCAGGGATTTACTTAACAAATTTTTATCGGCGTGCGCGAATACTTTGCCCGAGCGTGCAATAAACATATAACCATTGCCGGGCAAATCAATATCGCGCAGCTGCTGCACGATCGCATCAATGACCACGTCAATACCGAGAATGGCTTTAATGCTGCCATCATCGTTAATCACTGCGCGTCCGAGCGAAACCACATTTTTACCAGTGGCCGATGCCACCGATGGATTATCGATATAAGTTTCGCGTGGATTTTTGGAGGCGGCAATATACCAACCCCAAACCCGGGGATCGTCATTGCCCGGGGCCATCACCAGATTATTAGCGTTATAGAGTTTGCCATCGGCAAACGCTAAAAAGCTGTTATCGACATCGGCGGACACTTTTACCTGGACGAGATGGGCGTTATAACTTTCCTCGGTTGCGCTGGCAGGAAAGCCCTCCAGTGCTTTGCCTTTGAGTGCAAACCAATCGCTAACATATTTGCTAAAAGTGGCCGAGATACCGGCCACCTGGCGGTTGATATTGACCTCCATTGCTTTCATTGCAGAAGAGTATGAGAGATAGGAAACTGCGCAACCAACGAGTAAAAGGGATACTGCAACTGATGCGCTTATTTTTTTGCGTAAAGACCAGCGAGCCGACATTGTTTGACCTCCGACATAATGGTCCATCCCGTGAGTAGATGGAAAATATTGTTATTAATGGAAAGTAATTATGGGTACCGGCCAGACCCTTTCCTTATTTATGATTCTGGCCATTGTTGACTGCTGTGTCTTAAATTGTTGCCAGCTGTGCCTTAAATTGTCGGTGCTTCTCAACTCAACTGATCAGCCCCGTTTTTAACTTATCGGCGTAGATCGCCAATTGCTTTAATAAGTCTTGCTGTGCGTCTGTGGTATTGGTATCTGCGCTCAACAGTTGCAAGCGGGTATGGAACTCGTCCAGCGTTAAACTCCCCTGCGCCTCTTTGGCGGTCAGGCGCCACTGGCAAAACTCCCGCCAACGCAGTTGTTCCTTCTCACTGAGACTAGTCGGGAAATTGCGCGCACGATAGCGAAACAGCATTTCTTTTAAGCGCGCATCGCGAAAGGCAAACGTTTCGCTCGCTAACTGCGCGGGGGTGGCCGCGCGCACACGGTTCATCAAGCGCTTGTCTTGTTCGTCAAAAAAACCACTGTAGAGCATTTGCTCGGGGTCAGTTTTTTCAGCAAACTCCTGGGTGCTATACAGCTGGTAAAGCTTGTGCAGCAAGGCTTGCTGTTCATTCGGGGTGAGGTTGTGCAAGCTTGACCAATGCCGCTCGCACTCCTGTTTGTCGATCGCCAGACGCTCTGCGGTTGGGTCATCCAACATTGAAGCGGGTAACAACATCGGGGTTTTATTAAGATGGATTTCCTTGAGCGCCAGCCGCTCAACCCCTTCGGGCAAATCCCCGGTACGGGTAAACAAACGCAGGCGCAGCTCTTCCACCGGCAGGGATAATAGCGCTTGGGGGTCAGCTCCAAGGTTAAATGCAATCACCGAATTTTTGTTGGTGGGATGTATCGCCAGCGGCAGCACCAGGGCTGCATTGCCGTTTTCAGCGGGGAACCGCGATGAAATGTGTAGCAGGGGTTTATGGTTATCGATATCGATCAAACTCGCAACAAAACGTTTATCGCGGAGACGATAGGCGTAATCGTATAGCCTTGGCTGTCTGGTTTTGATTAGTTTGGCCACTGCGATAGTGGCGTAGACATCCGAAAGTGCGTCGTGTGCCAGCTCGTGTTTGAGATGGTTGGCTTTGCTCAACATCTCCAACTTGAAACAGGGGCGGCCATCGTCGTAATTGGGCCATTCGATGCCCTCGGGGCGCAGGGCGCGGGTCATACGCACCATGTCGATAATATCCCAGCGTGAATTGCCGTTGCGCCATTCGCGCTCATAAGGATCATAAAAATTGCGGTAGAGCGTATAGCGCGTGACTTCGTCATCAAAGCGGATCGAATTGTAACCCACACCGCAAGTGCCTGGCCGGGCTAACTCAGCATGGATCGCTGCGATAAATTCGTACTCGGGCAGTCCCCGCTCCTGCGCCACTTGCGGCAGCAGGCCAGTGATCAAACAGGCTTCAGGTTTAGGTAATAAATCGGGCGCAGGCTGGCAATAAATCATCAGCGGTTCGCCGAGGATATTTAAATCCTCGTCAGTGCGGATACCGGCAAACTGCGAGGGTTTATCGACGGCCGGGATTTCTCCCCAGGTTTCGTAGTCGTGCCAATAGAGGGTATTTTGCGCGGTTGCCTTCATGCGTTTTATCCTTTTGATTCATCCTGATCAGAAGTAAGAAAACGGCAATGTAACACTCGCAGCCCGCTTTCCCCTATACTGCGGCCTGATTTTTGCGTCTCAAAGCCGCACCACAATTCTGATTTTTGTAAGCGACCGTCGGGAGAACATAATGAGTGATTTAGAGAGCCTGTTTGCCAGCAACATTAAGTGGGCCGAAGACATCAAACGTAAGGAGCCTGATTTTTTTTCCAAATTGGCCCAACAACAAGCCCCCGAATATTTATGGATCGGCTGCTCTGATAGCCGCGTCCCCGCCAACCAGATTACCGACCTTGCTCCCGGTGAATTATTTGTACACCGCAATGTTGCCAATCTGGTCATCCACACCGATCTCAATTGCATGACCGTTTTGAATTATGCGGTGGAATTTCTCAAAGTAAAACATGTGATGGTCACCGGCCACTACGGCTGCGGCGGTGTGAAAGCAGCGCTGGAGAATCGCAAACTGGGCCTGATCGACTATTGGCTACGCAATATTCGCGATGTCTATTACAACAACAAGGAAATTATGGATCAGATCGCCGATCCGAACGATCGCGTCAACCGCTTATGTGAATTGAACGTTGTGCAACAAGTGGAAAACCTGGCGCGCTGTAATATTGTGCAAAACGCATGGGCGCGCGGCCAGGAGTTAAGCATTCACGGTTGGATCTATGACATCCACGACGGCATATTGCACAAACTCATGCCACCCATAGATTCACTCGAACAGATTCCGGAACACTATCGGCTATACGCGGATTAAGTTGCAAACCGTTTACGAAACAACTGTTCAGTTTTGGCCGCCATAATTGCATCATTTTCATGCAACCCATTAATCTTGTGTGTCCACCAACTCACCTTAACCCTGCCCCACTCGGTCAACAGCGCCGGGTGGTGGCCATACTCCTCGGCTAACGCACCGACCGCTTGGGTGAAAGCCATTGCTTGCATAAAATTTTTAAAATGGTATTCCCTCGTCAATTGGTTTACCCCGGCCACAACATCTAATGTCCAATCCGGTAATTGCGCTTGTGCTGCTTGCAACTCAGCATCAGTGAGTGTGGGCGAGCCGGCGCGACATGCACTGCAGGTTTTTTCACTTAAATTATCCATTGGTCACCTCCTGATCAAAAAATATTTTCGGATTGCGTTAATACGGATTTGAAGTAAAAAGCTATAACGAAGCGGTAATTGCTTGTAATGGGTCACATTCGCAAGATCCTATAAGCTGAACCCGGATGAGCCGGACAATCCACTAGAAAGCAGCACAAGCTGTTCTATACTCACAGCAACTTATCGCCATCTGTCACTGTCACCTGGACAGAACCAACTAATAACATTTCAACGTCGTCCGTGGAATATGACATGCCAGAAAATCCGCTCCCACACCAACATTTTGACGAAGAATCGCTCAGCCAGTTCACTTTGGCTGGTGAGCAAATGCGTTCGCTTTACCACAGCCTGCCAGTATCACTCTTATCCTCCATTATTATCGCATTGATTCTCAGCATCTCTCATTGGAAAGTCATTGGCCAGGCTGAAATTATCCTGTGGAATTTACTATTGTGCGGCACACTGCTTGCGCGCCTGATTTTATGGATTGTCTGGCACAATTTGCATCAACTTTATTCCACCTTTTTTTGGTTGAATTGTTTTCGTGCAGGCACCTGGTTAACCGGGGCAGCCTGGGGCTCAGCAGCACTACTACTATTTGCGCATGATGATACGATCTATCAAGCGCTGCTTGCTTTTTCGCTGGCGGGCGTTGCCAGTGGCTCAATGACATCCTTGACCGTCGATAAATATTCATCGCTCGGTTTTGTAATTCTCGCGATTTCACCATTGAGTGTTGTCATCTATCTGGAAAGCGGCCCTACCGCCATCGCCATGACCAGTATGACAGTACTTTTTATTTTTTTTGTTATCGCGAGCAGTGCACGTGCACGGAACAACATGGAAGAGCAATTGAATAAAAATTTCCGTTTAATGCAGCTCACTAACAAACTGAACTACAAACAAAAACTGGAAAAAATCATCAACAATGCCCAGTCTATCTATATTGGTGAAGGCGACATTAAATCCGCATTGGGTACCCTCCTGAACGAAACCCTTCCCCTGTGTCAAAGCGAACTTGGTTTTATCGGCCAAGTCAGTAGGGAAGCTGAAAAAAAACCGTTTATGCGTGCCCTCGTATTTGGCAGCCTAAAAAAAGATGAGCGGTTACTCGAAAATTTCCGTGCAACCAACTTGCCGGACAATGGTGAATATCGCAATCTGGACAATTTGTTCGGCATGATTATGCAATCAGACAAGCCGGTCATCAGCCTCAATTTTTCACGCGATATGCGTGCTGGCACGTTACCACCCGGCCACCCGGCCATTAACAATTTTATTGGCATTCCTATTTTTAGCGGCCGGGAGCAAATTGCCATCCTCGGATTAGCCAACTCACCCACCGGCTACACCAACCAAACTGCCGATGAGCTCGAACCGATCCTTAAAAGCATCGCGCAATTTGTGTTAACGATGAATCACGAACAGCAACACGAGTACGACAAGGCAGCACTTGAGGCCAGCACCCAACATACCCAAACAATCCTGAATGACATTGCCGATGGCATTATCACTATTTCCAAAGAAGGCATAATCCAAAGTTTTAATCACGCAGCGGAAACTATTTTTGGTTATCGGGCCAAACAAATTATCGGCAAAAACATCAGCGAACTCATGCCTGCATCGCACCGAGCCCTGCATGATGAATATCTTAAAAATCATGTTAAAACAGGCAAAAAAAATATTCTTGGCATCGGCCGGGAAGTCAGTGGCTTACGCCGCAATGGCAATGAATTTCCGATGGATCTCATGGTGTCGCGCGTATTCCAGAATGGTGAACCTTTATTCATCGGCATAGTACGCGACATCACTGAAAAAAGACGCATTGATGACTTGCGCAATCAATTTATTACATCCGCCAGTAAAGAGATATTAGGGCCGTTAAATGTGATTGCGGAAGCAATCAACCGCTTGCAAACAAACGACCAGGGCATACTACCGGAGCCCTTGCAACATGCGGTCGACATAGCACAAAGCAACAGTGTGAAGCTGCAAAAATTGATGGGTGATTTAATCGAGATGCAAAACCTGTCCAATGGTGATGCACCGTTTAAATTTGAAACCCAGCTGGTGCTGCCATTGATGGAGGAGATCCTGCGGCGTAACCAGGCTTATAGCGATATCTACCAGTGCCGCGTATCGGTCAAAGCCGATGCAACCAATCTGACCATACATATTGATACCGCGCGTTTTTATCAAGCATTGGCGCAATTACTGCAATATGCATTGAAATTGTCCGAAGCTAAAAATGAGATCCAGATACGCATCAGCGAAGAGCGCAGCAAAATAAAAGTCGTGATCGGCATCGCGAGCAAAACACTCACTGAAAACATGCGCAAAAATCTATCGGATTATTTTGGATCACACAACAATCCTGTCAACCATGGACAATATGCTGAAGGTGATTTGGGGCTGGCTATCGCCAAGGAAATTATCGAGAAGATGCACGGGAAAATTTATTTTGAAAACAAGGCAGATGATTATTATTTCGCGGTGGAGTTTCAGCAAGCTGCCAAACAATTTGCGTAACGGCGTAAATGGTCATAAACGGTTGCCGCTGCCCATCAGTTTAATTTTTTCCAGTAACGTTGCGCCAATCTTGTCCAGTGCCAGAGTTTGGTCAACAGCGCCTAGCGCAACCGCTTCTTTCGGCATACCGTAAATAATACAACTGGCTTCATCTTGCGCAATTGTATAACCACCGTGGTTGCGAATATCGAGCATCCCTTTCGCGCCATCCTTGCCCATTCCGGTAAGCAATACACCGAGTGCATTTTTACCCGCCGCCAGGGCTACCGATTCCATCATTACATCTACCGCGGGTCTATGGCGATGCATTGGTTCAGCATCCGACAACGTCACTACATAATCTGCACCGGAACGTACGACTACCATGTGCTGGCCTCCCGGTGCGAGAAAGGCGTGGCCAGGTAAGATGCGCTCTCCGCCCCTTGCCTCAATGACATGTAAGCGAGTCAATTTATTTAAACGTTCAGCGAAAGTGCGCGTAAATCCCGCTGGCATATGCTGGGTCATGACAATACCGGGAACAGCGGCGGGCAATTGCAACAGCAGTTCCTTGATCGCCTCGGTTCCACCAGTGGAAGCTCCTATAGCGATAATTTTCTCTGTGCTGTGCAAACGGCCAGACGCCACCGACTTTTGCTTTTCGCTGTTGCCAGGCTCACTTTTTTTAACGATCGCCCTCACCCGGGCCACTGCCGCAGCGCGAATTTTTTCAACAATCAATTCCGCATATTCGCGAATACCACTGGCGATACCCAATTTTGGCTTGGGGATAAAATCCACTGCTCCCAGTTCCAGTGCGCGCAGGGTTGCCTCTGCCCCCGCTTCAGTCAGCGTGGAAATCATCAACACCGGTGTAGGGCGCGCACGCATTAACTTTTCCAAAAATGCCAGACCATCCATGCGCGGCATTTCAATATCCAGGGTAATCACGTCGGGTGAAAATTCGTTCACCATGTCACGCGCGATATAGGCGTCCGGCGCAGCGCCTACCAGGGCCAGATCAGGTGTAGCACGGATAATTTCCGTGAGCAGGCTACGCACCAATGCCGAGTCATCCACCACTAACACTTTAATCGTCATCTGTATTCCCGCTAACACCTGAGGCGAACTAAAACATTTTGCGTAAAACCTGCTTCCACTCCCTAGCCATCGAATAATTCGACATCGCCACTTATGGAGGTAAATTTCACCCGCATACGATATTCACTCTCACGATCGATGATAGTAGTGTTATGTAAGGATTTTATTTTTTTCACCAGCACCGTTCCGCTCTCGGGAAAAAAGTACACTTTGCGTGGATATTCATCGAGCAAATCCCTGGCGGCTACCGGAATACGCTCTGTGTGTAAATAATCCAATACAAACTCGGCGTTGCGCCGGCCGACATTGTTGATTGTAAGCCCGCGCAACACATTGCCGCCTCCAAATACTTTTGCCTCCATACGCGTGCGATTAGCCCCCATCTTCAATAAATGGTTAATGAGCAACTCCATGGCATAGACACCATAACGCGCCGATTCAGTCAGCAACCCCGGGCCATCCGAGCCATCGCCGGGCAACAAAAAATGGTTCATGCCACCTATACCTATCGCTTTATCGCGCAGACATACAGCGACACAGGAGCCAAGCACTGTCACAATCATTTTATCGCCATTGGTAACAAAATATTCTCCGGGTAATATTTTTACCGCTTGCCGCTCAAAGTGGCGGTCGTAATATGTTGTCGGAGCGAGATGGACATTGTTATCGAAGTTCATTGCGGCTCGCCTGCATTATTGTTATTGGCTAACCTATAGGTAGTTTTACCGACCAATTTAACCAAATGCGATGCGTGGGAAAAACTTTCCGAGTGCCCGGCGATGTACAAACCATCAGGCTGCAACAAACGCACCATGCGTTGCAGCAATTTTAACTGCGTAGGCTTATCAAAATATATCATTACATTGCGGCAGAAAATCACATCAATGCCCGCTTCTATTCGCCAATCCAGGTCGAGTAAATTAACCTGGCGAAATTCAATCAACTGGCGCAGCTTATCAATCACCCTGGCTTTGCCATG
>JAJQJO010000163.1 GCA_021323495.1 Cellvibrio sp.
AGAGAACCTTACCAAATCAGCAGCGTCCCTGGCCTGTCGCCGCTCTGAAAACAGGGTTTTGGCGGTAGGAAATGCCATAAAGTCCTTTACGAAAGGGCGGATAGAACCGGATGACTTTATGCATGTTAGTACAGTTTGGCAACCAAACAAAGCATTCCAAAAGTCCATAATTTATAAGCACTTAAAGCCATCTAATCAACAGTTATCTCAAATGAAAAACCTGACCTTTTGCTATCGGGTGGCCGCAATGTTGGATGTTTCCCGACAAAATTACAGATTACTGCTAAGCTTCAGGTAAATCCCTCTCAGACCGACCATAACAAGATCTGGATTATGCGAGATTATTTGCTCACAGAAGATCAGCGCGATTGCCTTCAGGAGATCACCAATGTTGCCATGGGGCAAGCGGGCTCCCATTTGGCTCGCCTGCTCGACGTTTTTGTGGTGTTATCAATCCCTCATGTGAGCGTGCTCAATCCCACTGATATAGCCATGGCATTGCAGTCGTTAAATCGTGAAAGCCGGAACGATATAGTGCATGGCGTATGCCAGGGATTTATTGGAGGAGGAATTGCCGGCGAGGCGATGCTTATCTTCCATGAAACCGATTTTGATGATCTTGCCAAGCTACTTAAATATGAACGAATTGCCAATGAGCAGGCACAGTACGAGCTGTTAATGGATACGGCGAATGTCTTAAATGGGGCGTGCCTTAGGGGATTGGCAGAACAACTTGATACCCACTTCAGCTTCGGCCCGCCCATGCTATTAGGGCAGCATTGCAATATCACCGACCTTCTACAAAACAATAATATGAAATGGAAACAGGCATTGGTGGTTGAGATCAACTACTCTATCGAGAATCACAAAATCAATTGCGATTTACTATTGGTGGTGGCCGAACATTCCATTTTCGGCTTGACGGAAAAACTCGATTACCTACTTGATTAGGTTAAACAACAGCAATGGCAATTAGCGAAGATATCAGCAAATCATTCAAGGATGCCCACTGGCAAATGGACATCCTGCAGAATATAGATGTTGGCCTCGTGGTAATGAACCAAGACTATACTGTCGAAGTGTGGAATAGTTTTATGCAAAACCACAGCGGAAGGACACCGGAAAACGTACTCGGCAAAAGTTTATTTGAGGTTTTTCCTGAGTTATCAGAACAATGGTTCAGGCACAAAGCACAATCTGTCTTTATTCTACAAAATACCGCTTTCACGACTTGGGAACAACGTCCCTATCTATTTCGTTTCCCCCATTATCGCCCTATTACCGGTACTGCTGAATATATGTATCAGAACAGTACAATCATTCCTCTTGTCGATACCAAGAACGAAGTCGCTCATATTTGCCTGATCATTTATGATGTTACAGATACCGCAGTCAATAAGCTGGCACAGCAACAAGCCAATAAGCAGCTTCAAAATCTCAGCCGTACCGATCATCTGACGGGGCTATTTAATCGGGGCTATTGGGAGCTTCGTTTGATTCAGGAATTCAAACGTTATGACCGCTACGAGCAACCATCAAGTCTCATTATGCTCGACATTGACCACTTTAAAAAAATCAATGACAAATATGGACATACTATAGGTGATGAAGCGATTCGAGGCGTAAGCCGGGTTATCAAAGAACAAGTGCGGGATTTGGATATTGCGGGTCGTTATGGTGGAGAAGAGTTTGGAATTGTGCTCACTAATACCAATGGTGATGGTGCTTGTGTTTTTGCGGAACGCTTACGCCGTGCTATCGAGCAACTCACTATTTATACAGAGGGGCACGAAATTAAATTCACCGTGAGCTTGGGCGTCGCAGAATTGGCAGACAAAACTCATGATCATCGTAACTGGATCGAAAAAGCCGACCAGGCACTTTATAAATCCAAAGAGGGTGGGAGAAACCGATGTACCATGTTGTCCTGATTTATTTTGTAAGCACTGCTTATAAAAAAGGCTCCTTGGGAGCCTTTTTTTATACAGGATGGTATTTATTGGGAAATGTCTGCTGCGTCTTTCAGGAATTTTTGATAGCTGGAGAAATCATTCTTGCCATAAATGCTCCCTAACTGTGCTGTAATCGCAGTCTTTTGTTCCGGGGTTACCTTTTCATAACTACCAGGAGTTACCGTCTCTACGGCCACTACGGCGATATCACCATTGGCAGTTGTCACACTACCAAATGTAGAGGCACCAGGAGCTGGTTTATTCATTGTAAATGCATAGCGCAGCACATCGGAATCGATCTCTGCCGTGCTGCGCGTCACCGCTTTTGCCTGCTTCAACTCAACACCGACAACCTTGCTTAATTCAGAAAAGTTTGCGCCTGATTTTAAATCAGCAATCATTTTAGTCGCTTGTTCAGTAAGCAATGTTTTAGCCTTTTGATCTTTCAATGTATTTGTAATCTGTTCTTGCACACTAGCAAGTGGTTTTACCTGGCTCGGTTTGTGATCGGTTTTTTTCAATACAATGACATTGCTGGAGTCAATTTCAATAACGTCACTACTGTTACCCTCTTGCAACACCTCGGCAGAAAATGCAGCAGCTACTACTTTTGCATTTGCCATTAAATCTTTGCCTTTACTGCGCTCGAACAGGCCCGAATTTTCAGCTTTGAGGCCAAGCTCTTGTGCAACTTCAGCAAGACTTTCGGCGTTGTAGGAGAGGTCACGCAACTTCTCTAATTGGGCTACAAATAATCCCTCTGCTTCTGCGCGCTTCAGTTGATCTTCGATGCTTGCCTTTTGTTCTTCAAACGCAGGTGCCTCTGATCCTTTTTCTGCTAAAAGTTTGATGAAATGTGTCCCTGCATCAGTTTTAACCGCCGCAGAAACTTCGCCCACTTTTAATTTAGCGAGTGCTGCCTCGAATTCTGCCGGGAATGCATCACCCTTGGTAAATCCAAGATCCCCGCCCTGCTCTTTGCTACCCGAATCGTCAGAAAATTCTTTAGCAAGTGCTGCAAAGTCTTCACCCGCAGCGAGCTTATCAGTAACAGTTTTTATCTTGTCTTGATTTTCGCCTTCCACAAGGATGTGAGCGGCTTGACGCTCGGGAGTGGCAACAAAAGATGAGAGATTCTGTTCGTATTGCTTACGTACCTGCTCTTCGGTAACGGTAATATTTTTCATCAGATCAGTAACGCTAAGGGTGATGAAGTCAACGGCTATCTGTTCTTCGCTTGTAAACATTTGCTGGTTAGCATCGTAATAAGCCTGAATCTCTGCAGTTTCAACCTGGATCGATTCGCGAACTTTTGCAGCAGGTAAAATTACGTAACCAAGATCGCGTGATTGGAAGCTCAAGGCAACTACATCATCGAGTTGAAATGGTGTAGTAAAAGCGGTCGCGCTGATACCAGCTTGCAACTGATTAATAACTATTTCATCAGATAAAATTTTCGAGTATGTGCTGTGGGTATAGCCCATATTACGCAATACTTGTTGGTAACGGTCGTTATCGAATGCACCCGCTTCGTTTTTGAATTGTGGTGCACTGGCTATTTGTTCGCCAAGATAAGTATTGCCAATAGTCATGCCCGATTTTCCAGCAGCTTGGGATAGCACCATACGCTGCACCAGATTTTCAATCACAGGTTTACGCAAATATTCATCGGTAAGAAACTCCGCAGGTATCTGGTCACCGTAAGTATTCAGCATCTGTTGTTTTTGCATGCTAATCGCTCTGGCCACATCCATCTCAGTGACGGGCTCGCCATTAACTTTAGCGGCCTGGTTGGCAGACGTATCCCAGTTGAATAGTGCCTCAACACCCGTAAGTGCAAAAATGATCACCAAAAAGCCAATCAATATAAAAGAGATGACGCCTCTGGAATTGTCTCTGAGGTGTTGTAACATTTTTAAACTCCTAGCAGGATAAAGATGCCTTGCGCAAATAAAGCGGCACTAATAGACAGCTCAATACTTAATTATTCGATGTTTGATTAAGACTCATGGTCTCGTTTAAAAATACAAACTATTAAAAAAAAAGCGCACCTAGATGCGCCTTTTTATGCTTTAAAATTCAGATATATATCTGAAAGAAGCATTTGATCAGTTAACAGCATCTTTTAATGCTTTGCCTGGTTTGAAGCCAGGAACTTTTGCGGCAGCAATTTTAATTTCTGCACCAGTCTGGGGGTTGCGACCGGTACGCGCAGCTCTTTCTTTGACTGCAAAAGTACCAAAACCTACCAGAACCACAGAGTCACCATTCTTAAGGGCACCAGTGATACTTTCAACTACTGCATCTAACGCACGTCCAGCAGCAGCTTTAGGAATATCCGCAGATGCGGCAATGGCTTCAATCAGTTCAGTTTTGTTCACGCTTAACCCCTTTCGATTATTTGTTTCTAAAAACACAGCGCAAATTAATGTCGCTATTAACCTGCGTTACCCGTGCAGCAAATGAATTGCGATTTATACCAACAGAGCTTCAGGGGGTCAAGGAAAGCTTACAGCTTTACACAAAACCCACCCTAACCTGATCATAAAACAGACAGGATTTGCAGGATCTTGAATCAGATCACACTGATGCGGTTCAATGGGTACTTAATCGATTATCGTTATCGGTGGTCTTTTGTGCGGCCTTCTCAAGTGCCCGATATTCCTCATCGCTAAGTGGTTTCGGGCTGGACTGCAAGGCGATAGCCAAAACCTCATCAATCCATTTTACCGGCTTAATAGTGAGATCCTCTTTTATATTCTCGGGAATTTCTTTCAAGTCACGTTCATTGTCCGCAGGGATAATAACCGTTTTTATTCCTCCTCTATGGGCAGCCAGGAGTTTTTCTTTCAGTCCCCCAATACGCAGGACTTCACCACGCAAAGTTATTTCCCCTGTCATGGCTACATCTGCCCGTACAGGTATACTAGTTTGCACTGACACCAACGCAGTACACATTGCAATACCTGCACTGGGCCCATCTTTTGGCGTAGCCCCTTCGGGTACGTGAATATGAATGTCCACTTTTTCATGATGGTCAGGTGCTATACCCAAAGCCTGGCTGCGAGAGCGGACTACCGTTAAAGCGGCCTGGATAGACTCTTGCATCACATCACCTAAAGAACCCGTTTTGATAATACGACCTTTACCTACCACTGCCGTCGCCTCGATGGTTAACAGCTCACCGCCAACTTGGGTCCATGCAAGACCTGTGACCTGCCCTATTTGATCTTTGCTTTCCGCCTTGCCAAAGTCAAATTTCCGGACACCTAATAAACTCTCCAGTGAGGCAGGGTCGATTAAATCAGCGCTTGTTTTATTACCTTTGACATGAAGCGTTACGACTTTGCGACAGATTTTTGCAACTTCTCGCTCCAGTCCTCTCACGCCTGCCTCGCGGGTGTAGTAACGGATAATATCGCGGATTGCGTCTGCGCTAATATTTATTTCCGAATCTTTGAGTCCATTAGCTTTCATTTGTTTTGGAATCAAATAGCGCAGTGCTATATTTAATTTTTCATCTTCTGTGTAGCCTGGAATACGGATGACTTCCATACGATCCAATAAAGGGCCAGGAATATTCATTGAGTTAGATGTACAAACAAACATCACATCCGACAAGTCATAATCAACTTCAAGGTAATGGTCACTGAAATGACTATTTTGTTCAGGGTCCAAAACTTCCAATAATGCTGAGGCGGGATCGCCGCGGTTATCCATCCCCATCTTGTCAATTTCATCTAACAAAAAGAGTGGATTTCTAACCCCAACCTTGGCCATCTTTTGAATTAGTTTTCCTGGCAGCGAACCAATATAGGTCCTCCTATGCCCACGGATTTCGGCCTCATCACGAACGCCCCCCAAAGCCATACGCACAAACTCACGATTGGTCGCTCGCGCAATTGACTCGCCCAAGGACGTTTTGCCAACTCCGGGC
The DNA here is from genome assembly GCA_021323495.1 of Cellvibrio sp. Taxonomy (GTDB): domain Bacteria; phylum Pseudomonadota; class Gammaproteobacteria; order Pseudomonadales; family Cellvibrionaceae; genus Cellvibrio. Next base: position 5,890 of record JAJQJO010000163.1, read on the forward strand.
GGTCCCACCAAACACAGGATCGGACCTTTTACTTTTTTGACGCGCTGCTGCACAGCAAGATATTCAAGAATGCGCTCCTTAACCTCTTCAAGTCCAAAATGATCTTTATTCAACACTTCTTCAGCGCGAGCGAGGTCATGACGGACCTTACTTCTCTTGCTCCAAGGTACTTTAATCATCCAATCAATATATGCGCGCAAAACCGAAGCTTCGGCAGACATAGGAGACATCATTTTTAACTTGTTTAATTCTGTGCGAGCTTTCTCTTCAGCCTCTTTAGGCATTATTGCAGCAACGATTTTTCTTTCCAGCTCATCAGACTCGCTAACTTCTTCCCCCAATTCGCCAAGTTCTTTCTGTATGGCCTTAATTTGCTCATTCAAATAGTACTCTCGCTGACTTTTTTCCATTTGTTTTTTAACGCGTCCGCGAATTTTCTTTTCGACATGGAATAGATCTACTTCAGCATCCATCAAATCCAAAAGATGCTCAATTCGCGCATGAATATCAGCCATTTCTAAAATAGATTGCTTTTTTGGAAGATCCAGAGACATGTGTGCAGCTATGGTATCAGCCAAGCGACCCGGTTCATCAATACCCGACAAGGAAGTAATAACCTCTACCGGTACTTTCTTACTCAAGTTAACGTATTGTTCAAATTGACCAATTGCTGAAGCAACTAGCGCGCGCGCTTCAGCGCCCTCTATCACCGGACAAGAAATAATATTTACCGTCGCCTTAAAAAAGCCACCAGCTTCTTCGATTGATTCGATGGTGGCTCGCTCTCGTCCTTCTATCAGCACCTTTACAGTACCGTCAGGTAATTTCAGTAACTGCAGAATGGAGGCAATCGTTCCTATGGTGTAAAGATCCTCGGCCTGGGGTTCATCTTGTTGAGGATTCTTCTGCGCTACTAACAATACTTGTTTGTCACTAGCCATGGCACGCTCAAGCGCTTCGATCGATTTGCCTCGACCAACAAACAGCGGTGTAACCATATGCGGATATACGACAACATCGCGCAAAGGCAGCAAGGGAATTTCAGTGATATAAGATTCATGCGGAGTTTCAGCGACCATTGGTTCCTCTCTATTCAGGAAGGCGACACTTTGCCATGAAACAAGATTGGGGGTTAAAACAGGGAATTACAAGTTATTGCAATAGAAAAAACAAAAAGAGCGCGTGACAGCGCTCTTTTTTGTTATGAAAGACCAAAAATTAATCCATAAAACGAATTAATCTTCCGCCGCAGCCTTAGCGGGCTTATCAGTATTTTCATAGACCAACAGAGGCTCCGATTCACCTTTTATAACAGATTCATCCACCACAACCTTAACCACGTTTGCTTCGGACGGAATTTTATACATAGTGTCGAGCAATACAGATTCCATTATCGACCTTAACCCACGCGCACCTGTTTTGCGCTCAAGCGCTCGCTCTGCAACAGCATCTAAAGCATCGGTACGAAAATCGATTTGAACACCTTCCATCTCAAACAATCTTGCATATTGCTTGGTTAATGCATTACGAGGCTCTGTCAATATTTGGATCAAGGCTGCTTTATCAAGCTCATCTAACGTAGCGATAACGGGTAGGCGGCCAACAAACTCAGGAATAAGTCCATAACGTACAAGGTCTTCAGGCTCCAGATCCTGCAACGTTTGGCCAAAATTACGCTTTTCGTCTTTACTTTTCACTTCTGCGCCAAACCCTATGCCGCCCTTTTCGGATCGGTCACGAATAACCTTATCCAGACCTGCAAAAGCCCCGCCGCAAATAAATAAAATATTTGACGTGTCAACCTGTAAAAACTCTTGTTGTGGATGCTTGCGCCCACCTTGGGGCGGGACAGACGCAACAGTGCCCTCAATCAACTTAAGCAGCGCTTGCTGTACTCCCTCACCAGAGACATCCCGGGTGATCGAAGGGTTATCACTCTTGCGTGAAATCTTGTCGATTTCGTCAATATAGACGATCCCGGTCTGCGCCTTTTCTACGTCGTAATCACACTTTTGCAGCAGCTTCTGGATGATGTTTTCAACATCCTCTCCCACATACCCTGCTTCGGTAAGTGTCGTAGCGTCCGCAATCGTAAAGGGAACATTCAGAAGGCGTGCCAAAGTTTCGGCGAGTAGTGTCTTGCCCGAACCGGTGGGTCCAATCAGAAGGATATTGCTCTTGCTGAGCTCGACATCCGCGCCCTGCTTGGCACCAGCTGCCCGTTTCATACCGGCACGCAAGCGCTTGTAGTGGTTGTAAACCGCTACGGCCAGGACCTTCTTGGCCTTGTCTTGGCCGATCAA
>JAJQJO010000164.1 GCA_021323495.1 Cellvibrio sp.
GGGGCTAATTGTATGTGGCCATGTAGTCGATATTGAAAACCTATCGAATAGGAAAAATAGATCGCCCCAGACTATTAACTTGGAAATACCCTGAGGCCCCAGAAATATCCGGGATTAAGATGGTAGAACTGATTAAGCATGGATAGTACTGAAACGACGGATCGCCCAAGCAACTACATGGGAATAAAATAAAATTCAATCACAATTAGAAAAATAAGCACTGTGATAAAAACAAAACAGCCAAAAGCTATGATTCTTTCATCCATGATAATCACCGCGTGCAAAAACTGTTTTGCCTGCTTTAAGGTCATCAACAAGTTTGATGATATTAATAAATCGTTGGCGACCAATTTTCACGTGTGGGAGCGTATCTGTCTCTACAAAACCACGCACCGTTGCCTTGGTCACCCCAATTAAATTGGAGAATTGCTCTTGCGATGCAATGGGCGGTAAAACAGTAAAACCTGCCAGCGTCCCTTGGTCAGGAATCATTACTGCACCAGCCTTGCTTCACGAACGCGCCGCAAAAAGAATTCGAACTTTTCCAGTTCAGATACGGGCAGGGTAATACAAGCGTTGGAAAAGTAGACGGTGAATTGAGTTTTGCTGGCATTAATAGCGTGATCAAGATAAGACGAACAACATGAAAAATAACTCGAACCGAGGAACACAAAAAAGATATCGGCAATCATATGAGTAAATTCCCACCCTGCTCCATCGGAGGCAATCAGTCGAACTGATAGATTTAACATATCCCAACTATCCCTTCCCTATTAAAAATAGCCAACAACTTGGTTTTTCAACCATACTGAGCCACACTTAACCACATTCAAACGTTATTTAAATCTAATATTTAGGCTAGATATTAGATACAACATTCATTCATGTCTACATGATAGATAGATTAATCAGATATTAAAAATGAACTATATAGATCGCATAAAAGAAATTGAAAAGGCGGAAGGCCTAACCAGAGAAGAACTCGCAATGAAATGCGGGATGAAATACACGCGCTTGAGAAATGTCATTGGTGGACAGGCCGAAGTAAGGGTGAGCGACTTGGCCGCAATTGCCGAAGCGCTACCTGAATACGAAGTCTGGCTTTTTACCGGTAAGGAATATCCGGAAGTCGGGCAAATAAGCCCAAAGACCAAGCAAACAAAGGATTCGGATAAGGACGAAACATAAAATTGTCCTGACCAAAGAGCCAGGACGACTGCTCTACAGCCACGCCATCAACCTTCGCGAAAACACTATTTAATTTTTGCCATAGCTCTCATCACTTCAGCCATCACCACAGAACTTTGCCCAAATCCTTTTTTACTTCTGTTATAAAAAGGCCAACATATAATAGTGCTCATAAGTGAAGGTTTGATTTTGCTGACGCTTATCCAAAAGACCAGATGATAAACGCTAACCAAATCAGAGCATGGGTCAACGACGGAAAAATATTGTTTTATAGAGAGATGACGAAATGCCTGACGAAATTAATCACATCAAAAAAGTGCGAAGAAAAAAGCCACTAATCCACCGTCTAAACCATTTCATTACGCTTCAAACTCTCCAGCACTTGCCGATACTCCTCCCCCCATTGCCCCATTAGTTCCAGAATCGGTTTCAGGCTGAGGCCAAATTCCGTCAGGCTGTATTCCACTCGCGGCGGAACTTCTGCGTAGACCTTACGGAGAATAACACCATCGCGTTCGAGTTCGCGCAACTGTGTGGTTAGTACTCGCTGGGTTGCCTTGGGAATTAGCCGGCGCAATTCATTAAAACGTATTGTGCCACGCACCAGACAAAATAAAATCATACCTTTCCATTTTCCACCAATAACATCCAGAGTGACTTCAATGGGGCAACCATATTCGGGATTTTGTTTACGTTTGACCATTACATTTACCTTTGGAGTTGACAGTATCCAAAAGGATACCAAGGAAGAAAAAAGTGCGTTCTTACATTGCTATTACCATTCATGCAGAATGATTTTACGCACTAAATGACACATGGAGATTTTACATGAAAAAAATTTTACGTATCGATTCAAGTCCGAGAAGTTCCCGCTCCCAGACACGACGACTCACACAGCAATTTATTACGCAATGGTGCACGAAATATCCCGACACGGAGTTAATCCACCGTGACTTAGGCCATCAACCTCCTACCCCCGTTAGCGAGGCCTGGATAGCTGCTGCCTTTGCACCACCTGGCCAACGTACCGAGTCTATGACAAACCAGCTCACTGAAAGTGATGCCTTGCTCAATGAGCTCATAGCTGCCGATATTCTGGTGATTGGTATACCTATGTACAACTTTAGCGTACCGGCATCATTCAAGGCGTGGATTGATCAAGTGGTCCGAATTGGCCGTAGTTTTTTATTTGAACCGGAAGATAAACAACAACCATACAAACCGCTACTTGCTGAAAAACTTACCTTTATTATTATCGCCACCGGAGATGCCGGATATGAACCCGGCGGCCCTTACTTTTTCCTAAACCAAATTGAACCCTATCTGCGTACCGTCTTCCCTTTTATCGGCATTAGCAATTTACATTTTGTCTATACTGGTAATGATGAATTTGGCGGCGAGCGCTTACAACAATCACTCGATGCCGCCCAACAAAAAGTACAATACTTGATAACTAACACTATCGGGAACACTATCAAAAAAGAGGTATAGGCTTCCCAAAGATATAACCTACAGCCTCTGGATGGGGTAGTTATGCGAGTACAAGATAAAGGTCGATTACGATTAACAATATAAACACCGCGATAAAAAATAGAACAATCAATCTTGTACTCAATATTTCGCCGCTACCTTCATCATCTCAGCCATAACCCATAAACATTTTCCCAAGCCTCTTTTTTTTCTTTTGTATGAAATGATGGACGTAAAAAAAGGTTTACGAAAAGCTGAAAAAGCTCAACAGCAGTAACGTTTGGTCTTGTACAATCAGGAAAACGCACTAGGAGGAAATACTGAATGCACGAGCCTGATAAAAGAAACCGCGCAACAAGAAGATATGTTCGCAGGGGAACTTGGCTTTTCGGTATAGTCACGCTGGCAGTCGTCAGTGGTAATTTAATTAGCGCAGCGATTCTTGCGCAGTTCACTGATGACTCCTGGAAAACGCAAATTGAGGCAGCATTGACTGCTGCGCGAAAGAAGGATCAGCAAGATAAGAACAATGATTTTTTTGCTGAAGAGGCGCGCAAAGAAAGTACCCGGTTAACCAATGCGATTGAAGCACATGAGCGGCTTATGGCGAGGGCGCAAGATAAAAGCGATAAACAATTAATACTGGAAGATCAATTAAATTCACTCTGCGATTTCTGGATCGCGCAGTATCAAAAAGATAAACAAACCAGCACAAAAAATCAGAGAGATTCCGCCTGTAAAGAAGCCGGTCGGCAAACCAATTAGCTATCTATAAAAAGCCCGCACTACCACATGTAATCGACTGCATTCCGAAAGTTGGACGTCCAGTCCAACTTATACTTTTAGCAACACAGTTTGTACTCTCCCACACTATCGCACTTAATGTTTCGCAGCCGTTTTCATCACCTCCGCCATAACCCCATAAACATTTACCCAAGCTTCTTTTACTTCTGCGGTAAAATCTTGCCCAAGCCCCTGCCCCAGGGTTTTTAGCAGTGCGGCGCCGACTGTATCGTAATGCGCATCCTGCACACCGTAGCCGGCGTGGCGTTTGCCGAGGTTTTGCAGAACCGGCACCAGAACATCCAGCTCGGTTAATTTATTTACCGCAACGCCGATCATATCGATGAGTTTTTTGCCCTGCGCTTGCAGATCACCTTTAAATAATGGCTTCAATGTCGGGTCGGTATCAAACAGATTGCTGTAAAAAAGTGCGGCGGCCTGCGGGCCAATTGCCGCTACTTTTTGCCAGGAATGTTGTACCAGCTGAATGGTTGAACTATCCATATGTACTCCGTTTTAGTTGGAAAAGATAAAAAAAATAATTAAAAAAGGCAATCGCTAATTCAGCCGATTGCCTTTCCTTTTACTTGCCGGCTTGGTGCAGGTTTACCGGAAATTTATTTGCGCCAGATTCCGGTGTACACAGAACCGCAGTACCACCAGCCAAAGCGGGTGAAGCCCTTGGTGGCCAAATCAGTCGATTTGTTGTTAAACGTAGTTAACGACATGCCGTGGTAGGCGACCCAGGCACCGCTCGTTGGAACCCAACCGGTGTTATAAATTTGGCCATTGTCAGTACAGGCATAGACATTGGGCATTACACCGGAATCTGCAAAGTGATTGAACCAGGCTTGCATACGCTCATCGGGAATATTGTTCACCGTCCAATAGGCGACCGAGTGCGGTGCCCACACCATCATTTCACCATCGGGTATCGCGTTGCCTTTCAGTAATGTCCAGCTGGCATTCACGGACGCTGTCTGGTTGGTATAGGGTGTTGTTTGGCCGTGATCGAATTTCATTTCGACCGGTAAGTCCGCTCCGGTTTGCATATGCACATGCAAGTGCGGACCAGATGAATTGCCGACGTTGCCAACCAGACCTAATTGTTGCCCTTTGGTAATGCGCGCACCACCGCTAACCCATCCATCACTATTCACAACATATCCCGGCTCTGCTTTGGAGTTGTAGATCGCATTTTTGGGACACAGGCTGGTGGGGATCGAGCCGGGTTGCGCATGGGCATAAAGGGCATAATTGCCATCATCGTGGCGCACATATAAATAGTTGCCCGCATAGGCAATGTAACCCTCGGTCACTTTTATGTGATTAGAACCGGAATCGGGGGTGTTTTCCGGTGCGTTGCGCCAACAATTGACGACTGTGCCGTTTTCCATTGCGCGGATCTTTGCACCGTAAATTATGTAGCTGGAATTGAGTTTGGTATTGGAAGCATCGGTTTTTAACTGCGACCACTTGCCACTACCGGTATGACGACGGGCAACAATATCGAGAGCTTCTGACTGGGCACCGCCAGACCAATGGGTGTCAGTGGTGTAACGGTAATTCAGGTTGATGTCATCGGCGCGCAGTGGAAAATCCATGGCAGATGCAGAGAGAGAAACCAACGCGGCAGAGGCCGCTATCAATGAACGAGTAAGCGAGTGCAGTGCTTTCATTTTAAATATCCTTTTAAATTTAAAGATGAATGAGTGAGTTGGCTTAGTGCCGGTTTTAAATCAGTACAACAGTGTTTGAACTATTGCGAATGCACGCTTCTCCTTAAGTATCCGCGACATCCTTGTCGTTAGTTCATGTGGCCATAATAGGGGAGGAAATTGTCAGCAATTTGTCGCGCGTGGGGAGATTTGTGTCAATTGTGTCAGCAGAATGGATCAGGCATTGGGTACGTATACATAGCCCACCGAGCGCACGGTTTTGATAATGGCGGGTTTATCCGGATCGGGTTCGATTTTTTTGCGCATCCGGGTGATGCGGCTGTCGATGGAACGATCAAAGGGATCGGCGTCGATTTTGTGGGCGAGTTCGAGCAAATAGTCACGCGATAGCGGGCGGTTGGGATTTTGTAAAAATACCATGAGCAGATCGTATTCCATCGCGGTGAGCGGGATTTCCATCTCGCCCTCCCACAGCTTGCGCGTCTCTACATCCAATAAACATTTGCCGATTTTTTTACGCGCGTCTTGTACCGGTTGGCTATTCGCGGGCAATTCATTTTGGATGCGGCGCAACACACTGCGCACACGCGCTAATAACGCACGCAGGTCAAAGGGTTTACTGACGTAATCATCCGCTCCCATTTCCAGGCCGACAATCATATCCACCTGCTCGGCAGCGGCGGTAACCATAATCACCCCGGCACTGGTGTGCCCACGCAGATAGCGCGTCAGGGTGAAGCCATCTTCACCGGGCATATTTAAATCGAGCAATACAATGTGGGGGGAAAAATCCGGCAGCAATGCTTTTAGTTCCCGTCCATTTGCGGCCATCTTTACGTCGAAGCCTTGTAGCTCAAAATAATCGGCAAGGGTTTCGCATATATCCTGCTCATCATCAACGACGATCATTTTGTAATTAACGGTCATGGATGCTTTCCCCACTATTAACTGGTTGATCTACTATATCGCTCGCTACCGGAAGGCATAATGTAAAACAGGCGCCCATTCCCGCCACCTCTTCATATTCAATGCTACCGCCGTGGCTCTGCGTAATACCGTTGCATACCGACAGCCCCAAACCTGTGCCCACCCCCACCGCTTTCGTAGTAAAAAAGGGTTCAAAAATTCGCGCACGCAAGTCCGGTTCTATACCGGCGCCCGAATCTATCACCTTGATGCACAGTTGCTGTTGATTATCCGATTGAGTAGCGATAATCCGGATTATTTTTTGCGGTGCATCCTGTAGCGCTTGCTGGGCGTTGATCACCAGATTGCTGATAACTTGATGCAGTTGATTGTGGTCGGCCAATACATTCGGCAAGTGCGCATCCAATTCCAACTCCAGCGCTATGTTGTGGAGACGCAGGTTGTAATCGAGCAGATCCACCACATCGTGTATGACCCGGTTGATATCCACCGGTTTGCGTTTGGGCGGCTGCTCGCGCGCCATGGATAAAAAAGTGGACACAATTTTGACGCAGCGTTCAGCGGCGTTGGCAATTTTTTCCGCGCGTTTTAACACCCGTTCATCCTGTTCGGTTTCACGCAGCAATTGCGATTGCCCCACGACAATCGTGAGTGGATTATTTAATTCATGCGCAACACCGGCCAGCAAGGTTCCCAGCGCACTTAGTTTTTCATTGCGCTGCAAGGTTTCGCGCTGCTGGGCGATTTCGCGCTCGGCGTTGCGCTGTGCCGTTAAATCACGGATATAGGCCGTCACCAACCGGCGACCAATTAAATCCACCTGGCGCAACGTCATTTCTACCGGGAATTCACTATTGTCTTTGCGTTTGGCTTGCAATTCGAGACGCTGCCCAGGTGCTCGCAGCTCACCGGTTTGGTTGTAGCGGTGAAACCCCGCTTCGTGCCGTGCACGCATAGCGTCGGGCACGATCAGTGCGCCTATGGATTGGCCCAGCGCTTCATCGCGGCGGTAACCAAACATGGTCTCGGCGGCTTCATTGAATTCAATTGCCGCACCGCTTTCATCAATCGTAATCACCGCATCAAGCGAAGCAGCGATCATCGCACGGTGCAGTTTGCTGCTGTTATTTTTAATGACCAGCGATTGATAAAATTGCCAGCGCGCATGTTGTTCGATGGTGTAACCGGCAAAGATGCCAATGATGGCATTGGAAAGCAGGAAAAAATTGTTGGAAATAATATCGTGTAAATGCAGCCCTTTATAAAACGCAATCAGGTTGTAGCAGAACACGATCACCAGCACTGTGCCCAACGCGTTCACAAACCGCAGGCCGACGATAAACAGCGTCCAGGTGATGCAGAGGTTAATGCCTGCGTAATAGTAGTGGCTGTATTGGTTATCGGTAATCAACAACATGGCAAAAATACCGAACGCAGCGACCATGCTGGAATAAAAAATAACCGGCTGGTGGATCTGCTTGAAAACCGGCTTGAAACTGAGCCAGAACAACAGCGCAAAGAGCGCACATACCACCGTGCGAATGCTCCACAGTTGCAGCATTTTTTCCGGTACTAATAAATAATCGAGAAAAGCAAAATTCAAATAGAGTGCAAAGGCCAGTGCCAGTGCCACGCGCACTTGCCGTGCAATATTGTCAGCGAGATGGGCAGCGTAGTCCTGCTCCAGGGCGGCATCTTTAAAACACAAACGGAAGGGATCAAGCACCCGGTAGCGCTGCTTGAACGCCAAGGTGTTGTAAGTGTTGATGAGCGGATCGTGCATGCTGGTCCTTGTCTGGTTTACGCAGGGCAATCAGTTTTTTTATTTTCTTATTGACGATCAGCGCGGGTGGAATTTCTGCGGGCGATCCTTCGCCCACCGGCTGTTATTAATTACCCTGGTCCACCATTTGCTGCACACGTGTCAGGTTTTGCGCTACATCTGAACCCGGTGCTGCAAAACGCAGCCCCTGCTGGACAAACATTTTGGCTTTGTCCGGCAGAGCTAATTGCACATAACTTTGGGCGAGTACCAGATACAAATCTGCCGCGCGCCGCTCAATGCGCAGGCCGCGTTCAGCGGTGGCAATTGCGCCCTGGTAATCCTGCGCGAGATATTGCTGGCGCGCCTGTTTAGCG
>JAJQJO010000165.1 GCA_021323495.1 Cellvibrio sp.
CGTTTGCGTAAAAAGCTCGATCCGGATGGCAGCTTGAATTTGATCAGCACCCAGCGCGGCCTCGGGTACAGGTTCAACCTTGATAAACACCTTGATAAATAGGAAAGCAATCAGCCTCCACCTCGCACCGGTAGGCACCCGTTTTTCGTCTATCGCTGCGCGGTTGCTGTTTGCATCTGCGCTCTTGTTACCGCTGTTCCTCGGGTTGACCGGTTTTTTTCTCGACCGCGCGTTCGTCAATAGCCTGACCGTGGCAGAGCACGCGCGCTTGCGCAGCCATATCAACCTGTTGTTCAGCGTCGCGGATTTGCCTGACAGCCGCTCCGCCAAAAGCACCCTGCGCATGCCCATCACCCTGATTGAGGCGGATTTTGAGCAACCCAATTCCGGCCTCTATGCCTACGTGTTTAACGATGAAAAAACACTGGTGTGGCACTCCAATTCCGCCGCCCTGGTTACACCGCCCGACTACGCCAGCATTGCGCTCGACAGCAAACCGGGGGAAATGTTGATTGAGCAATTGGTGATCAACAAAAGGCGCTATTTTGTCGCCAATTACGATGTGCTCTGGGAGGACGCCAAAGGTAAATCCCACCCATTCCGGTTTGCTGTCATGCACTCAGCCGCCGCTTACAAAGCTGAACTCAAGGCTTATCGCAATGAGCTTTGGCGCTGGTTGACGGCGGCGGGCATATTTTTATTGATCGCCCAAACCGTGATCCTGCGCTGGGGCTTGCGCCCTTTGGGCAACCTGGCACATGCGCTCAAGGCCATGCAGAGCGGTGATACCAGTAATATCGCCGGTGAGCACCCCCGGGAACTGCAAAAAATTGTTGATAACCTCAACCAGGTATTAGCGCGCGAACAGGCGTTGCGCCAGCGTTACCGCAATAGCCTCGCCGACCTCGCCCATAGCTTGAAAACACCGCTCGCGGTATTGCAAAGCAAGTTGGTAGAAGGCGCGGAGTCTGATGGCGATTTGCAGCAAATCGCCAGCGAACAGGTTGCCCGTATGAACCAGGTGGTGACCTATCAATTGCAGCGCGCTGTTTCCAGCCAACAAAAAGGCACCTACCGCCGCACCCGGCTGGAACCCATCGCCCAACGCTTGTTTGCCGCACTGCAAAAAGTCTACGCGCACAAACAAATGGAACAGGAGTTGGATTTGGCCCCCAACTCCATCGTTGCCGGCGATGAACAAGATGTGATGGAGCTGCTGGGTAATATGCTCGAAAATGCCTTCAAATATGGCGATAAACAGGTGCGGATGCGTTCTGCTATTGAGGGGAACCAATTGCGTATTGATATTGAAGACGATGGCCCGGGCGTGCCCGATGACCAAACCGAGCGCATCCTGGAGCGCGGCCAGCGCCTGGATACAACCATCCCCGGCCAAGGCATCGGACTGGCAGTGGCCGCAGAAATTGTGCGCAGCTACGATGGCAATATCAGCATCCAGCGTTCGGAGCTGGGCGGGGCGCGCTTTAGTGTCTACCTCCCACTCCTACCTGGCAGTAATTGAACCTCGCTACGTATAACCGGTTTGCAGATTTTCTCCCCTTTTTGTAAGCCAAAGCTCACACACCTACCGCCTTCACCTCACAATCATTTCCGTAACACCTCACAAGCCGCGCGGTTGTATGCGACTACTTTCTTATAGGCCCAAGCCTGATACTGGCATCATCTGTCCAATAGCTGTACGCAAAAAACAGCGGGACAAGCGGAACCAACAATCCAGGGATGGAACAACAAACTGTTTTCACAAACAAAAGTTTTATCCAATGGAGAGCGAGATGTCAGCCAGGACATGTATTGCCGTAGATTCAACCTGCGATTTACCTGCGAAATTTATCCAACAGCATAATATCGAAGTGCTGCCAATTTATATCAACCATGCCAAAGGGCAGGAACTGGATTATCGCGATCCACAAACCATGTTGAATTTTTACAAGAACCATTCACGCGCCGTGTATGGTTTGGCGCAATCTGATCCACTTTCTGTCAACGACATGACAGAAATCCTCAAGGAACGCCTGCTGCCTAAATATGACCTGGTACAAGTGGTCACTATCAACAGCAAAAAGAGCGATGTGTTCAAGCGCGTTTCCGAGGCGGCCCTGGTGAATGAACCCCGATTTCGCGAATTGGAAAAAAACGAAGGCCGCACGCCCTTCCGTATCCGCTTGTACGATTCCATGTCCATGTTTACCGGCCATGCATTGCTGGTGTACGAATTGGTAAAACGGGTCCATGCAGATAAATTGCCACTGAATAAAGCGATCCGCGAAATCGACAATATGCGTGATCAGGTTTACGGTTATTTAATTCCAAATGATTTGTCCTATATGCGCGAGCGTCGCCATTTACGCAAAGGTGACAACAATATTTCCTGGATTAATTTTCAATTGGCGAGCGCCTTAAACCTGCGCCCGATTGTGCAATTGCATCGCGGGGCGACGGATAAAATCGATACGGGTAAAGGATTTTTGGGGTCACTGGAAAAACTATTCACGCATGTAAAAAAACAAATCCAGCAAGGTTTAACCAGCGAAATCATCGCCATGAGTTACGGCGGTTTGTTAGACGACATTAAAGATGAACCCATTCTGTTGGAGTTCCGCGAGTTCTGTAAGCAGCACAATATCAAAACTATGTTGTCGATGATGAGCATGACCGGTGCGATTAATGTGGGGCCAAAATCTTTCGCGTTGTCGTTTGCTACTGATAAAGATCTGGTTTGATTTTTTGGTGCTCCTGCTAGTTGGTGCAAAAGATGGACTCCGGCCCCCCCTGTGACACGCCGTGAATACATCCTTGTAGGCTCGAATGCAGCATCCATGCTGCATACGGTCACAGAAGAAGCGCCGGAATCCATCTTTAAGTAATATACTCAAAACGAAATTTGAAAAAGCAAAAAACTCCCGCCAGTTATCTGACGGGAGTTTTTATTTCTACCAATTTGCTGCGACCAATTGATCGCGGCAAATTAATAACGGCGGATCAATTACAGGGATTTAAGGAATCTGATTAACGCATCCTTATCCCCCTGGGTTCTCGCTGCATAAGCTTTGCGTGCATTCGCCGCTTCACCGTCATGCCACAAGATTGCTTCATGCAGGGTTCTGGCGCGACCATCATGCAGATAAGCTTCACGGTAGCCGCTCACATCTGCGGTCAAACCAATGCCCCACAGCGGAGCAGTGCGCCACTCACTACCAACCGCTACGCCTTCACCCAGATTGTCGGCCAAACCTGGCCCCATATCGTGCAGCAGCAAATCGGTGTAGGGGTGGATAGTCTGGCTGCGCACCTCAGCGAGCGGCGAAAACTGGCTGGTTTTCAAGGTTTCTTTATGACATGCGTTGCAGCCGATTTCTGCGAAGACAAGCTCGCCGCGCAGGGCTTGGGCATCTTCCAGATTGCGCCGGGCGGGCACACCCAGGGTCGCCATATAAGTCACCATCCGATCGAGGTCTGCGTTATTTAACTCATTACCATTTTGACAATCTGTTTGGTTAGTACCGCAATCCAGCCGTGGAAATATCGAGCTGGTAATACCCATTTCTATGTTCAATGCAGAGGCGACCTGATGCTTCAGTGATGCTGATGTTGCCTTCCATCCGAAACGCCCCAAACGGGTTTGGCCAGTGACCGGATCAATCACTGTCTGCACACGGCCACTAATACCAGCGCCATTGTTAGCATTGGCGATGGCGATAATATCGGCTTCAGGTACTGCATCCAGTAACCCCATACCAACAAACGCCGGACTGTTGCGCACTGAAAAGAATTCAGGCGCAGCTCCGTTGACAAAGTTATATCTGGGCCTGGTTAAGGTATTGGGTGTGCCATCCGCATAATTGGGGGCTGCAACAAAACCTGCCAACTGCGCCTGGGCTTCACCAACACCAGAACCTCCCGCAGTACTAAACGGCTGCAATGAATTGCCATAAAGCGCATGCGGAGCTCCAGCAGCATTCGCACCAATCTTGATCGCCTGGTTATTAATCGTTACCCCCAAACCTCTTGGGATGGAGCGACCATTGTTAAAATGGCAACCGACACAGCTGGTGCTATAAAAGCGAGGCCCGACTTTGCCGATCTGCTCAGTGAATATAGCGTTTTCACTGGTTTTTTCAGTGTGCTGCCCGGTAGTGAAGTTGGTATGGACCAACCTACGCCCCAGCGTAAACACCTGCGCATTACCGCCCCCGGCGATTGAGCTACCGCCACCGGTATGGCCCGCCAATTGTTTGAAGTGGTCCATTGGCTCGTTGGAGTATTGGTACGGCAGGGTAATCCGGCCACCAGTCCAGGCCTTTTGAGGCAATGGAAAGGAGTCATTAATGGTTGGGCATGGCGCTTCGACATTGTTGGGCGCGCATCTCAGCACCGCACCGTTGTTATCAACGTCCAGGGTTGGACGGCCTTCCCACGGAACTATACCGTTTGGTTGGTCACCTTTACCGCCACCTACCATATACAGGATGGTAGTGCCGTAGTAGTTAGTCCGGCTGCCAGCAGGCAATGGATTATCAAGGAACTGGGATACCTCAATTTCCATCCGATCGCCGACACGGATTGGACGGCCAACCTTGGGGTTGGAGGTTGCAGCACCGCCACCAAATGAACGACGGTAATGGTTGATTTCGCCCGGCACCAGGCCGACATAACCATTGTCATAGAACTCCGCGACCGTGTTCACGCCTCTGAACCAAACGCGCAAATCCTTTGGTCCCAGGGGCGTCAGGGTATACATATCAAAATCGATCCGGTCGCCGCCTTTGGCTACATAGTCTTTGATGATGATGGTGGCGGTCCGCTGGATCCAATAATGCGCCAGGTAATGATCGTAACCGGCGCCCTCTTCCAATTCTTTTAACATGGCCTCTTCAGACAAGCCCGGTGTCGGATTTTTCAGTTTGGGCTCGCGCGCATGGCGGTCGCGGCCGCGATCAGACCAGATGGTTTCGATACGGTCGGGATACTCTATAACCAACTCCGGTTCACGCACTGTATTCGCGCTGTACAGCGGTGTGATATCGCCCAATGCCACCGAACTGCTGGAACTGACCGGTGCATTGCTGGATGAAGGTATTGACGAGGCTACCGGTGTCGATGAGCGGCTGGATGAAGACGCCGCGATGCTACCGGGTGTGCTGCTGCCCGTTCCGCCAGCGCCATAGACTTTCAACTCAAAGATTGAATAGCCCCATTGGTTGCCCGTGCTGCGCGCCGTGCCGTATACCCGCAGATAGCGATAAGAGCCGCTTACCGCCAGGGTATCGGTGCGGACTCCGAAGATACCGCCGGTACGGGAGGCCAAGTCAGTCCAGGTGGAATTGTTATTGGATCCCTGCACCAGATAACTGGCAGCATTGGCTGCCTCCCAGTCGATTACCACTGAACTCAGGGTTTTGGCCGAACCAAAATCCAGGCTGATCCAGGTTGGGTCAATAGCATGGGCAGATTCCCAGCGGGTACCAGCGTTGTTATCTACCGCCAGCGCAGCTGGTTGGAGTTGGCTGCTGGCAGTGACTGTCGCCGTCGTGGCAAGGTTAAGGTTGGCCGGTGCGCTCGAAGCACTGCTGGTCTGCGGAACTGAGCCGTACACCTTCAGCTCCCAGAAAGAATAACCCCAGTTATTTCCGACGCTGCGCTGGGTGCAGTTAATGCGGACATAGCGATAAGTACCAGTCGCTGCGACCGTATCGGTGCGTGTACCAAACGCACCGCCGGTGCGAGTGGCAACAGTAGTCCAGGTGGTACCGTTGACAGAACCCTGGACGTCGTAGCTGGCCGCATTGGCCGCCTCCCAATCAATCACTACTGATGACAGCGCGTAGTTAGCGCCAAGATCGACACTCAACCAGGAGGGGCTAACGCCATGCGCCGATTCCCAGCGGGTACCGCCGTTGCCATCCACCGCATTCAATGCAGGCGTGAGCGCCGAGCTCGCCGTCGCAGTTTTATTCAGGGCTAGATTGGTTTGGGCAAAAAGGTTGTGACTAAGAAACAGCGAACAGAGCAGGAATAATATCCGGCCCAGGGTGATGGTTTGCATAATTTGTCTCCACTGGGTTCCCTCCTGGCCAGTGCCATTCATGCCTCTGGTGAGATCTTATAATGATTGAATGGTATTACCGGACAAGAGAATTAGCTGGTTGTATTGACTTTACTGTTAAGCGCGAATTTTGGAAAATCAACGACCGTCGCGCCAAGCTTGTTATTGGAATTATGGTTGCGTGTTGATGGGCTAACACACTAGTAAGCATCTGCCACTGCCCGGTTTTTCTCTTCTCACTTTTGGATAAACGCCTAAAGATGGGGCATCTCACTTGCAACAGTAAAAAGTGAGATGGATTTGTGCCTAACAGGTCACACTGAAGCGGTACTAGCAATCAATTCAACGTCACAGAAATAAAACAGCCGATGGGAGGTCCCATCGGCTGGTCTGATAACGCCGGCAAAACGAACATCAGTCGCCATAGCCATTGGGATTTTGCGACTGCCAACGCCATGCATCCTGCATCATCCGCGCAAGATCATATTTGGCAGTCCAACCCAATTCCACCCTGGCCTTGAGCGGATCAGCGTAACAACTGGCGATATCGCCCGCGCGCCGCGGCACAATTTTGTACGGCACCACCCGACCACTGGCGACCTCAAATGCCTTGATCATCTGTAATACCGAATAACCACAGCCAGTCCCCAGGTTATAGGCACGGCAGCCGAGGCCGGATTTTTCCAACCCTCGTAATGCAGCAACATGGCCGTGCGCCAGATCTACCACATGGATGTAATCACGCACGCCGGTCCCGTCAATGGTGGGGTAATCATCACCGAAGACACTTAGCTCCTTGAGTTTGCCGATCGCCACTTGCGCCACATAAGGCAACAGGTTATTGGGAATTCCGGCAGGGTCTTCACCGATCAAACCACTCTCATGGGCACCGACCGGGTTGAAGTAGCGCAGCAGGGAGATATTCCATTGGCTGTTGGGCGCCTTGGCGATATCGGTCAAAATCTCTTCGACAATCAACTTGCTGCGACCGTAGGGATTAGTCGCGGAAGTAGCAAAGCTTTCATCAATGGGAACCGAAACCGGATCGCCATAAACAGTAGCCGAGGAACTGAAAATCAGTTTCCACACGTTGAACTCCTCCATCACCTCAGTGAGTGACAAAGTGCCAGCGACGTTGTAGCGGTAGTATTTCATCGGAATCTGGTTCGATTCACCTACGGCTTTCAATCCGGCAAAATGCATTACCGCTTCAATGTTATGTGCAACAAATACCTCACGCATTGCATGCTTATCATTGATATCCACTTCATAAAACACCGGCTCAACGCCGGTAATCCTGGCCACACGCTTCAGCGCTTCGGGTTTGCTATTACAAAGATTATCGACCACCACCGGCATGTAACCGCTATTGATCAATTCAACACAGACATGGCTGCCAATAAAACCGGCGCCGCCAGTAACAAGGATAGGAGAGCGAGACATGCAAGATTCCTTATAAAGATGTAAGCCATTGCGCGCGCATTGAACCAGAGTTCGAGCAGCAGCATAAGGGCTGGAGAAGAATTTTTTATTAAATCATATAATTATTATTTAAATAAGATTTATGTCAAAATAGCTAGCAGATAAACAAAAAGGCAAGCCGAAGCTTGCCTTTTTATTGAGCGGTTTTAGCAAGCTAAAACTTATTCGATTGGCAGAGTAAAGCCAACCACGAATTTCAATTCGTCGTTTGCACCTGCAACATAATCATCATCGCCAGGATTACCTTCTTCCGCATCGTCAATCACCTGACCGAGGGTAAAACTCAACTTATCGTTGTAGGCATAAGTCAAATCAACGTGTGACAGATCAGATTCGTGCACACCATATTTAAGAGAGAATGCCCCAAAAGTCGCGGCCAAGGTCATGTAGTTGTAATCTTCCAGATCTTCCAAACCTTCATAATAAGTGAAAGCAACTGGACCAAAACCGACCATGCCTATCACTTCTACTAAATCGCCGGGGCTGATTTCAGAGCTCGGATAAGCATAAGACCAAACACTC
>JAJQJO010000166.1 GCA_021323495.1 Cellvibrio sp.
GCGGATTCAATACCCACAAAATACAAAACCCGCGAATTATACGCGGGTTTACATTATTTTTATATCCTAGCTATTTGATTAATAAACAAAATCGGACAGATGACCGGATTTATAAATAAGCCTGGTCAAGCTCAGCCTAATTACTTCGACTGGCACGATCCTGAATACGCTTCACCATCGCCTTTAGGCCATTACCCCGGGTAGAACTTAGGTGCTGCAGGAGATCCAACCGCGTGAAATAAGCATCTATATCAAATGCGAGGATCTCGCCGGGGGTTTTGCCATTAAATGCAGCCAATACCACCCCTAGTAAGCCTTTGACGATAAAAGCATCGCTATCAGCCTGGAAAAACAACTTGCCAGCACGCCATTCATCGACCAACCACACCTGGCTTTGGCAGCCTCGCACCAAATGTTCGTCAGTGCGCAAACTTGTATCCATCTCCGGCAGCTCTTTGCCAAGATCAATAATGTATTTGTAGCGCTCTTCCCAGTTATCAAAAAAACCAAGGCTGTCGATGATGTCATCAACGGTCACATCTATACCAAATTGGGTCATCAGTTTATCTCAATGCATTCGCGATCAATAAAACATGCCGGTTTGCAGCTGCGCCTCTTCACTCATCATATGGCGCTGCCAAGGTGGATCAAACACCAGTTCGACTTTGACGGTTTTCACGTTGGGCACTTTGCGTACCCGATATTCGACATCCCCCACCAGTACTGGCCCCATGCCGCAGGCCGGTGCAGTAAGGGTCATCTGGATATCCACCTGTTTCGCCGCCTGGTCAACCTTGACGTTGTAAATCAACCCGAGGTTGACCAGGTCCACCGGAATTTCCGGGTCGAATACCGTACCCAGGGCTTGCCATACTTGCTCTTCCACAATTTTTTCGTCTACCGGGTCCGGAAAAGTAATCGTTTCTGATTCCAACCCCAACAGATGGGCATCGGTACCATCTACCCGCACCATTTGGCCGTGATATGTAAGTGTATAGTTGCCACCGAGTGCCTGGGTGATGGTGACAAAAGTCCCCTCGGGAATGGTCAGCGGTGTACCATCGGGAACGCGCCGCGCCGGACAATCAGCCTGGGCAACCACCATGCGTCTTTCAGACATATGAATTCTCTATAAACGCGTCTTAATTAACGCTAAAACTTTCACCGCACCCGCAGTAATCTTTAACGCGCGGGTTATTGAACTTGAGTTGGCGATTGACGCCCTCTGTGACGTAGTCAATCTCGGTTCCGCTGACTACCGACAGGCTTTGGGCATCTACCAGAAGCTCAACCCCCTCTTCCAACTGCATATGTACATCGTCGGCTTTGGCTTCATTAACCAAATCAACTACATACATCCAGCCGGTACAGCCGCTTTGCTTCACACTCAGGCGCACTGCCCTGGCGTCTTTGCTGGTCCCCAATTGCCGTTTGAAATGTGCAGCAGCGGTTGGCGTTACTTGCACGGGTTGCTGCGGATCAAATGATGCAATGCTCATGGCAGTCTCCAGGATTAACTCATCGCTCGTTAGAGCACTACTCGTAAAAACATCTTTGTTACTGTGAAGCCTGTTAAAACAAAAAAGTTTTCGCCTTTTCGATCGCGGCAAATAAGCGATCCACCTCGGCAAAGGTATTATAAAAACTGAAACTGGCGCGCACAGTGCCAGGAATTCCAAATTGATCCATAATCGGTTGTGCGCAATGGTTACCCGTGCGCACAGCAATACCCTGCTTATCCAACAAGACTCCTACATCAGCGGGATGTGTACCTTCCAGCAAAAAGCTCATCACCGAGGTCTTATTGGTGGCAGTGCCGACTAATTTCAAACCCGCAGTTGCGCGCGCTTTTTCTTCCGCGTAATTCAATAATGATTGCTCATGTGCAGCAGCAGCCAGGCGGTCGAGCGAGTTCAGATAATCAATCGCAGCGCCCAGACCTATAGCGCCAGCAATATCAGGTGTACCCGCTTCAAATTTATAAGGCAATTGGTTAAACGTGGTGCCCGCAAACGAAACAGTTTCAATCATCTCACCACCACCCTGGTAAGGTGGCATGGCATTCAGTAAATCCTCTTTGCCATACAGCACACCCAAACCGGTTGGCCCAAATAATTTATGTGAGGAGAATACATAAAAATCGCAATTGAGCTTTTGCACATCAACTGCCCAATGGCTTACTGCCTGGGCACCATCAACCAGCACCCGGGCACCTACCGCATGGGCCAAGGTAATTATTTTTTCGATGGGATTGATCGTACCCATCGCGTTGGATACATGCCCGACTGCAACCATTTTTACATGGGCATCAAGCATGGTATCAAATGCCAGCATATTAATATTGCCATTGGCATCAACCGGAATAGCCTCAATCTTCGCCCCCGTCACCTGGGCAATTAATTGCCAGGGCACTATATTGGAGTGATGCTCCATCGCCGATATTAAAATTCGATCGCCTGCTTGCAGATTGATCTTACCCCAACAAGCCGCCACCAAATTGATGCTCTCGGTAGTACCGCGCGTCCAGATAATTTGTTTAGCCTTTGGCGCATTCAAAAATTGCGCAACTTTTTCCCGGGCAGACTCAAATTTTACGGTGGCGCGGTCGGCCAATGCATGGGCACCGCGATGCACATTGCTGTTGTCGCTACGATAGTAATCACAAATTGCATCAATCACCGCATTGGGCTTTTGTGTAGTAGCGGCATTGTCGAGATATACTAATGGCTGCCCGTTTACCTGCTGATGCAAAATAGGGAAATCGGCGCGGATCTTTTCAACATCAAATCCCGCAACAGTCTCAACATCAAAACCTGCAACAGCGGCATCAACCAATGGTTTTGTCATCTGCCAACTCCGCTAATACATTGACTTCATTCAAACTGTTATCGCGACCAAACAATTTGGCCAAACGCGGTTGCAAATAATCGTGTACAGCTGGCTGGGCGATTTGTTCAAGCAATTCATTGATAAATCCGAAACTCAGCATCACATCAGCCTCAGCGCGCGAAAGACCCCGGCTTTGCAAATAATAACGGGCGCCGGTATTTAATTGGCTAATGGTTGCACCGTGAGCACATTTCACGTCATCGGCGTAAATTTCCAACTCCGGCTTGGTATTCACTTCGGCCTTGTTGGAGGTCAGCATATTTTTATTACTTAATTCCGCCAGGGTTTTTTGTGCATCCTGATGGATATAAATACGGCCATTAAAAATAGCTTGTGCCGAATCACTTACAATACCGCGAAACACTTCATTGGAAGTGCAATGGGGAACCCAGTGGCAAATATTGGTGTGGTAATCCACTACTTGTTGATTGCGCGGCAAATAAATGCCTTGCAAATCCAGCTCAGCGCCCTGGCCGCGATGGTTCAACTGGTAATCCACGCGCATCAAGCTTGAACCCAACGCCAGCGCAAATCCGCGCAAACGGGCATTGCGCTGCAAATCCACGTGCACTGCACCTATATGCTGTGCATGCTCCTCTTCCATGTTCAAACGGTAGTGTTGCAAATTTGCATTATCACCCAGATGAATTTCAGTCAACGAATTGGCGAAACCATTTTGTACATCGGCACTGGAGAGATAGTGTTCAATAATTTCGGCTTGGGAGTTCTCATCCAATACGATCAGCACACGCTGATTACTTACCGCTGCAACTGCGGTAACTACATTGACGATATAGACGGGTTTATCCAAACGCTGGCTGCGCGGCACATGGATTAACACTCCATCATCAACCCAGGCATTGTTAAGCGTTGCAAACAAATGATGTTCGCCTTCAACGATGTTTCCCAAATATTTTTCGATCAAGGCTTGCTGTTCTGCATCAGCTTGTGAAAATCGCACCACGGTTTCCGGCAAACGGCTGGAATGTTTTGCATCGAACACACCATTAACAAAAACCAGGCGGGTTGCATCCACCGGAATTAACTCATCTTGCAGCGCCTTATCCAGGATCTGGTTGGCCGCAGTGCCCCATACATGCAACAAGGTTTTTTGCAAACCCTGCATGGGCGTATATTTCCAATGCTCGGTTTTGCGGGTTGGCCAGGGTTGTGCCAACCAGGCATCGGTTGCCTTGTTGCGTAGCGACTCCAACCAGGTCAATGGCTGTTGCTGCGCAGTGAGACGTATGGCTTGATGTTGAAAATCACTCATACTTACACGGCCTCGTTTTCAAGCCAGGCGTAGCCTTTTTCTTCCAGCTCCAGCGCCAATTCTTTGCCGCCGGTTTTAACGATACGGCCATTAGCCAATACATGCACATAATCCGGCACTATATAGTCAAGCAAACGTTGATAGTGTGTGACCACAATAAAACTGCGCTCGGCTGAACGCATCGCATTAACGCCATTAGCAACCACTTGCAATGCATCAATATCCAATCCCGAATCAGTTTCATCAAGAATGCACAGGCTTGGCTCAAGCAACATCATTTGCATAATTTCATTGCGTTTTTTCTCACCACCAGAGAAACCTTCGTTGACTCCACGCTTTAAAAAAGCCTGATCAAGACTGACGCGCTTGCTCGCCTCGCGCGCCATCTTCATAAATTCTACGGCCGACAACTCTGCCTGGCCATGATGTTTGCGTTTGGCATCAACCGACGCTTTCAAAAATTCCATATTGCTCACACCGGGAATTTCGACCGGATATTGGAACGCGAGAAACAAACCTTCGCGGGCCCGTTCTTCAATTTCCAGATCAAATAAATTCTTGCCATTAAAATCAACGCTGCCACCGGTTACTTCATAACCTTCGCGGCCAGACAATACGTTACCCAAAGTACTTTTGCCCGCACCGTTTGGCCCCATGATGGCGTGAACTTCACCGGGTTTTACGGTCAGATTTAAACCTTTAAGAATCTCTTTTTCTTCAACGCGGGCAAACAAATCAGTAATGCGTAACATAAATTTTTTAGTCCGATAGTTTTCTAACACGGTAAATTCAATTTTTTAATTTTTTGTTGGACCAGGCTGCTCGTTGAACGCGCAGCTAGCCCAACCTACGGAGTAATCCGGTATTTAACCAACCGAACCTTCAAGACTCACTTCCAATAACTTGCCAGCTTCAACCGCAAATTCCATTGGCAGTTCTTTAAATACTTCGCGACAGAAACCATTCACAATCATCGACACTGCTTTTTCTGCATCGAGGCCGCGTTGCTGGCAAAGGAACATTTGGTCCTCACTCACTTTCGAGGTAGTGGCTTCATGTTCAATCACAGCGCTCGGATTTTTACTTTCAATATAGGGAAATGTGTGTGCACCGCATTTATCACCGATCAACAGTGAATCGCATTGGGTGTAATTGCGTGCACCCTCAGCACCTGGGTTGATGCGCACCAGGCCGCGATAAGCATTGGAACTTTTGCCGGCGGAAATACCCTTGGAGATAATAGTCGAGCGAGTATTTTTACCGATATGGATCATCTTGGTACCGGTATCGGCTTGCTGGTAGTTATTGGTGAGCGCGACAGAGTAAAACTCACCGACACTGTTATCACCACGCAAAATACAACTTGGATATTTCCAGGTTACAGCCGAGCCGGTTTCAACTTGTGTCCAGGAAATTTTGGCATTGGTGTGGCATACACCGCGCTTGGTAACAAAATTATAAATACCGCCTTTGCCTTCCTCATTGCCGGGATACCAGTTTTGTACAGTGGAATATTTGATCTCGGCATTATCAAGCGCGATCAATTCGACCACCGCAGCATGCAACTGGTTTTCATCACGCATAGGTGCAGTACAACCTTCAAGATAACTTACATGCGAACCTTCATCCGCGATAATCAAGGTGCGCTCAAATTGGCCAGTATTTTGTTCATTGATACGGAAGTAAGTAGATAGCTCCATGGGGCAGCGCACGCCTTTTGGGATATATACAAAAGATCCATCAGAAAATACCGCTGAATTGAGTGCGGCATAGTAATTGTCCCTTTGCGGCACAACCGAGCCAATATATTTTTTAACCAGCTCGGGATACTTATGTACCGCCTCGCTGATTGAACAAAAGATCACACCCACTTCAAATAATTTTTCACGGAAAGTAGTGACCACCGATACAGAATCAAACACCACATCCATAGCAACCCCGGCGAGCGCTGCTTGCTCATGTAAGGGAATGCCGAGCTTTTCGTAAGTGCGCAATAATTCCGGATCAACTTCATCCAGGCTTTTGGGCTTTTCATCCATGGATTTTGGCGCAGAATAATAAGACACCGCCTGGAAATCGATATCTTCGTATTTCACATGCGCCCATTCCGGTTCAGTCATTTCCAACCAGGCTTGATACGCCTTCAATCGCCATTCAAGCAGCCACTCTGGTTCATTTTTCTTGGCCGAAATAAAACGGATAACATCTTCATTCAACCCCGGTGGCAGGGTCTCTGAATCGATGGTGGTATGAAAACCCGCCGCGTATTCTTTTTTGATGAGATGTTCAACTTGTTCAGACATGGCATTTACCCTTTTTTGCAGAGACCAGTGAAAACACTAGACCTTATGCAGCTTGGCGATAACACCGCGCAGGTGTTCAATCGCATATTCAATTTCGTCGACAGTGGTATAACGGCCAATGCTAAAACGCAGCGAGGCTTGCGCTGCTTCATCACTCAAACCTATAGCCTTCAGCACATAACTGGGCGACATGCTCGCGGAATTACATGCAGAGCCACTCGACACCGCCAAATCGCGCAACGAAAGCAACAACATTTCACCGTCAGCCTTGCCAAACGAGAGATTCAAAATACCGCTGACACAATCAGTAGCGGAACCGTTGCGTTTAATATCCGGCAAATCGGCAACACCTTGCCATAACCGGTCACGCAACATCTTAATGCGCCCGTGATCCGCCTCGAGATGCTGGATCGCCAGATTTGCCGCTTCACCTATCCCCACCAATTGATGCGTTGCCAGCGTACCGGAACGCATACCGCGCTCATGACCACCACCATGAATTTGTGCAGCGATTTTTATTTCACCCGCACGGCGCACATAGAGCGCACCGACACCTTTTGGCCCGTAAAATTTGTGTGCAGAAAGCGATAGCAAATCCACACCGAGCGCTTTTACATCAACGGGAATTTTTCCCGCGCTTTGCGCCGCGTCGCAATGCAATAAAATACCGCGCGCCTTACAAATATCACTCAAACTTTTGATGTCATTAATGCATCCCAGTTCATTATTGACCTGCATAATGCTGACCAAAAAAGTATCCGGTTGCAGCGCAGCAGCGAGGACATCCGCCGTGATTATTCCTTCATGGTTGGGCTGCAAACGAGTTACGCGAAAACCTTGCGCTTCCAACCAACCCGCCGGATCAAGCACCGCTTTGTGCTCAATCGCCGACACAATAATATGGCCGCCAGCGCTGTGGGTTGCACGGTAGGTTTCCGCAACACCTTTAAGGGCGAGGTTGTTAGCTTCAGTTGCACCACTGGTCCAGACGATCTCGCGTGGATCCGCACCGATCAGTTGTGCAACCTGTGCACGCGCCTCTTCAACCAATTCTTCCGCTTGCCAGCCGTAAACATGGGAACGCGAAGCGGGATTGGCAAAGTTGCCTTCAAGCGTCAGGCATTGCGCCATCCGTGCTGCCACTTCAGGGGCAACCGGGGTAGTAGCGGCATAATCCAAATAAACGGGCTTGCGCAAAACTGTAAATACCTTGGGAGAAAGAAGCTAAAAATACGGTTAGAGAATTTCGCTGACCGCAATGTGGGTATCGTCGTGATGGGTACCCATCACGCGCAAATCCTGGCGCGTGCGAACAGCTTGGATATCATTGCGCGCCACCAGATCAGCCAGGGTAATGTCGCTCAGGAAGCGATGGATCTGCGCACTTAAATCTTCCCACAGATGGTGGGTTAAGCAGACTTCGCCTTCGTGGCAGTTACCCTTGCCTTCACAGCGGGTCGCGTCCAGCGATTCGCTGACTGCGTCCACTACCTGGGCGATCGATATGTCGGTGGTGCTGCCCATCAACTGATAACCGCCACCAGGACCACGCACGCTTTTCACTAATTTGAAATGGCGCAAACGGGCAAATAATTGTTC
>JAJQJO010000167.1 GCA_021323495.1 Cellvibrio sp.
GTTGTGTTCTTGTTGTTCTCCTCCGTAGTAGTTTTGCCCGCTTTGCGGGCTTTTTTTGTTTCAACATAAACGTCGCAGGACATCTCTATGCTCAATTCGCCCACGGCTAAACTGATTTGTATCCTGCTAGCTGCTACCTCCGCATCCTTTGCTGCCACAACTTATGCAAACACCTATCAGAATGCAGGAGCGCAACTCGGTTATAGCGAATTGGCTGCAACTTTTAGCCGCGAAAAAGCCCTCGCAATCAGCACACTGCCCAATGAAGAGAAATTACCGCTAACGGAATTACAGGCCGCGGCGACCTTGCAGCTAATTGGAGCACCGGTAATTGATGCAGCAGCCAATTCAACCGCACTTGCCGAATTTATTGCGAATTACAATCGACCGGATACAGCTTACCTCGGGCAACTGCGCGAGAGCTCGCTTTACCAACGTATTGAAGCTAATTGGAAAACAGGAAGTGCGATCCAGCCTTCTGCATTTGCACTGGAGTTGCGCCAATTGGTGGCGCAGGGCATTGCGACTGGCTACAACCTGATCACCTCTCCCTGGCCAGTATTTGTAGCAGACCGCCACCTTATTTATGGTCACAGCGATATCGACCATGCGCAACAACTGCTGGCGCTATTGGCGAGTGAAGGCCTGCAGGCGCGCGTGGGTTTCTCGCACAAAACCTCGGCCTTTTTATATCGCGATGATTGGGGCACACCCAGCCATGCATTGATTGATTTGGGTAATAAGCGCCGCTTGGTAGAGGCAAGTGAATATGATTTACATTTTGAATTTCCTACCGCCGCCGATAAAACAAAATTTGTCGCCACGATTGATCGTTACGCAAAAAAAAATTCGGCCAATCAAACCGGTTTAATTCGCAGCGCCTGGTGGCAACCTTTTTACCGCAGCAAAAACACTGCGGAAGGTTTTGCCAGTGCAACACAAATTGCTGTAAGCAATGGTAAAGAAACCGCACTGTTGGTAGCCCTACCCAATCAAGCGCCCGCATTGGTAAAAGCGATCCAACGATTAAATCCCGCCTGGTCAGTTGTACCCGAGGCGACTTGGGTAAATCTGGCGTTTCATCGCTACCTACAAGGTGGTTATAAATAAGCGATTACACTCTCAACATAACTTTTCCTATTTTGCTGTCCGTATGGTCAATTATTTGCATACCAACAGCATCTGCATTTTTTGTATGCATAAAGAAAACGCAGTAGTGAAAATTGGATGTGATTAATTGAGGTAACTTATGTTGAATTTTGCAGGCAGGTTGAATTTTGTAGGCAGTGCTTTTTTGATTCTCGCCAGTTTGGTATTGGCGCTCAGCGCCAGCGCTGCCATTCCGGTGAAAGTGGTTGTGGTGAGCATGTTTGAAAATGGTGAAGTCACTGGCGACCAGGCGGGTGAATACCAACTCTGGATTGAACGCCAAAAACTCGGTAAAAAATTTACTTTCCCACTCGGCGCTTACGACTTGCACATGAATGATGCAGGTGTGCTCGCGATATGCACCGGCGGAGGCGTTACCAACGCAACCTCGTCGATTATGGCGCTGGGCATGGATCCCCGTTTTGATTTATCCAAAGCCTATTGGGTAATTGCCGGTATCGGTGGTGGCGATCCGCACGATGTATCGCTCGGCACAGGCGTGTGGGCAAAACATGTTGTCGACGGTGATTTGCTTTACGAAATTGACGGCCGCGAAATTCCCAAAGATTGGAAATACGGTTTGATTCCACTTGGCGCCAAGGAGCCCAACCAGCAAGCGACTGGCTGGACGGTTGATACTATTGTGTACGACCTGAATCCGACATTGGTTGACTGGGCTTACCAACTCACCAAAGATTTTCCCGTCGCCGATACACCGGCAATGAAATCATTTCGCGCACAGTACCAAGGTTTCCCGCAAGCACTGCGTGCGCCTTTTGTCACCATCGGCGATACGCTTGGCTCCAGCACTTATTGGCACGGTGAATTATTAAATACCTGGGCAAATGACTGGATGCATTTGCACGCGGGAAAAAACAGTAATTTTATGACCACCAATATGGAAGATAACGGCAGCCTCACCGCGCTGCACCGTTTGGCCAAAGCAAAATTGGTCGATACCAAGCGCGTATTGGTGTTGCGTACCGTGAGCAATTACAGCTTTCCTCCGCCCGGTAAAACGGCTGCCTGGAGCACCACTGCACCCTACCCGGATAAAGGCTTGCCTGCAATTGAAGCCGCTTACGGCCTGGGCAATATAGTGGTACAGGAATTGCTGCGTGGTTGGGACAAATTCCAAAACTCAATTCCTGCACCAAAATAATATTTTCACCGCGCCCGATTTAAATACGGGCGCGATTCTCAAGAATACAAAATCGGCAGTCTGTGAAAGTTATGATGAAAAAATATTTATTATTCGCGATGCTATTAAGCGCAAGTTTGTTCGCTAATGCCAAGCCGGTTATCTTTGATAATGATATGGCAATTGATGACTGGGCTGCGCTCCTGTATTTGCTTCATCATCCCAAGAGCTATGTTATTGCAATCACCCTATCCGCCAGCGGTGAATCGCACTGCAAACCAGGGCTTGCCAATACCAATGCACTCCTGAATTTGTCCGGCAAAGTAAAAAGGGATATTCCAGTCGCCTGTGGTGACGACTATCCACTGGATGGTTATTTTGTTTTCCCTGAGGCATGGCGCAAAGATTCGGACACGCTTTCAGGTGTACGGATTAAAGCAAGCGCACGCACCGGCAGCGCTTTGCGTGCAGCAGAAATTATTCACAACGCATTAACCAATGCAACAGAACCAGTCACGCTAATTGCCACCGGCCCCCTTACCAATATTGCACAGTGGTTGGAACGCTATCCGCAAGACAAAAGTAAAATTGATCAACTCGTTATTATGGGCGGGGCGGTAGATGTGCCGGGCAATATTATTGTGCCGCTGTTTACCAGGGATCACCCTAACACCACCGCTGAGTGGAATATTTTTATCGATCCAGTCGCCGCTGACAAAGTATTTGCTGCAGGCTTGCCTATGGTTTTGGTCGGATTGGATATCACCAATTCAGTGCGTGTGACCACTCAGGTAGCTGCTGACTTTAAAAAATCGGCGAAAACCAGGTCGGCAAAATTCTGGGATGATGTACTGGACAAGAATGATTGGTTTATCAATAGCAATGAATACTATTTTTGGGACACACTGTCAGCAATGATCGCAGTCGAACCTGAGCTGTGCGAAGGTGATATGCAATCGCTACGTGTTGATTACCAAATCACCCAAACTCCATGGCAACAGACCACTGATTACAGCATGCCCGACAAACGCCGGGACGGAAAGGCACGCAATCATCTGGATGCAAAAACGGCGGGCACTTTAATCAAGGACAAAAGCTACCCGGCGGTCAAGGTGTGCAGGAAGACAAATCCTGACAACATATTTAAACTGTTTCGCGAAGTATTAAATAAACAGTAGCTATCTGGCCAGATTCATTTTTGTTGTGTCCGCGAGCGCGGGTATCCATAGGTTTATTCTGTAAACTTACTACTATCACTTGCACGCGCAATTGTATCCGCAATCTCGCTGCCTTTACCCTGCAAAATTTCCTGCGGTGTCAAGCCGCACAATTCATGCGGAAACACTAACCAGCGGTCGGTGGCATGCACGTAAAAATCCGGTTTTAACTCAGTTACGTTGCGCGTGGGTTTATACCAGGGGCAGGCAACTTTAATGACATGAGGGGTGTTGCGACGGGATTTGCGTTTGATCTCGTCGATAATCGCTTGAATCGAGCGGCCGGAATCGAATACGTCATCAACAATCAACAACTCCTGATCTGCATCGACATTTTTGATAATGTAATCCAGGCCGTGTACACGAATATCTTTACTTTGTTTATCGATACCGTAGTAGGACGAGGTGCGGATAGCGATATGGTCGGTGGAGATTCCCATAAACTCCAAATATTCTTGCACCGCAATGCCGACTGGCGAACCACCACGCCACACACCGACAATAAAATGCGGGCGAAATCCGCGCTGATAAATTTGTTCGCCCAATTTGAATGAATCGAGCAGGAGTTCATTGGCGGTAATAAAATGTTTATCCATCGCGTTTACCTGTAGCAGTTATCCAACATTTTTATTAAAAATTTTGATTTCGATAGAGTTATTGGGCAAGTTTTTGTAATGTGTGGCTGAGCACATCAATTGCCAAAGCAACGTCTTCCACCGTGACTGATTCGTCGGGATGGTGGCTCACCCCGCCTTTGCAGCGCACAAAATACATGGCGACATCGCAAATATCCGCCATCGCCATGGCATCATGCCCGGCGCCGCTCATTAATTTGTAAGGTTTTAAATTCATATCGCACAAGACTGATGCCTGGAGAGATTGTATCCAATCGGCGCAAACGACAGCGGGTGCGTTGTGGATTTCATTCCAGGTGGCAGTGAGGTTTCTGTCGATACAAATCAGATCCAATTCATGTTGGATTTTTGCGAGGGCCTGGTCGCGCAAACGATCGTCGCCGGAGCGAATATCAATGGTAAATTTGGCGTGGCCGGGAATGACATTCACCGCACCGGGGCCGCATTCGATTTTTCCGACGGTAGCAACCACATTCAATTCTTTGGCGATATTTTCTACCAGCACAATACCGTGTGCTGCGCCAACGAGTGCGTCTTTACGCATGGGCATGGGGACGGTTCCGGCGTGACCGGCATAGCCTTGTATTTCAATTGAAAACCGGCGCGCACCGGCGATGGCGGTGACGATTCCGAGTGCGAGATTTTCATCTTCAAGTACTGGCCCTTGTTCGATATGCACTTCAAGGTAGGCGAGTAGGTCGTCGGGTACGCGTGCGGCGCTGTGAATATTTTCCGGCTCCAAACCAAAATCGATAAAAGCTTGTTGCAAGCTAATTCCGGCGCGATCTTTTAATTCCCACCAGTCCGGATTCCAAGTGCCGGCTACCGCGCGGCTGCCTAAGAGTGTGCTGCCAAAACGTGTGCCTTCTTCATCGCCAAAGCCAATAATGTCTATCGCGTAAGGTAGCGCAATATTGTTTTGGTAAAGTTGTTCGACTACAGCAATTGCAACCAACACACCGAGAATGCCGTCGTAAGCTCCGGCGTTGGGGATAGAATCCAGGTGCGAGGCGAGTATTAATGTTTTTGCGCAGGCGTCTTGCGCGTCGTAATGGCCGCAGAGATTTCCTGCTGCATCCATCCAGGTTTCCATCCCGGCTTCTTGCATCCATTGGGCGACTAATGTGTTACAACGTTTGTGTTCGGGGGTTAAATAAAAACGGCTGATACTTTCAGGGTTCGAGCTGATGGCGGCGAGTTGATCGCACCAATTCATAACTTTTTTTGCTAGTGTTTCGGTGGTAGTTGCGTTCAATGTATTTATCTCGAAATGGATAGGTGACGCTGCGGCTGGCGTTATGTACTCTGAGACTCGCCGTAAACCCATCCATGGGGGCTCGAATACAGCCACAAGTGGGCCGGCCAAGAACTAAAGTTCTTGTCGTTCAGCTACGCGCAAAGCATGCTTTGCAACCGCTTGCTTCACCCATGCTGTATACGGTCTCCGAGCACATAACGCCACCCTCACTTCATATCGAACAATTCAGCTCTTAATAAGAACTTAGTGGAAGTTTTTAGCGTAGCTTTTGAGTTGATCGATAAACTCATTCTTCTCGGAATCACTGATAAAGCTCGACGTAAAACTATTATGCGCAAGCAACAACGCCTGTTCGCGTGTTAACGGGAATGCATCGGCCAGTGCAAAATAATTGTCGTTAAGATATCCACCGAAATAAGTAGGATCATCTGAGTTGATCATTACGCGCAAACCGGCATTCATCAATGTAAATAAATTGTGGTCAGCCATTTTGTCGAACACACACAGGCGCACGTTGGAGAGTGGACACACGGTGAGCGGAATTTGGGTTTCACGCAGGTATTCCATCAGTTTTGGATCCTCATCGGAACGGACACCGTGATCAATGCGCTCTACCTTTAATAAATCAATCGCTTCCCAAATATAGCCCGGTGGGCCTTCTTCACCGGCGTGGGCAACAACGCGGTAACCTTCGGCACGGGCGCGGGCGAAGACGTCGGTAAATTTGCTGGGTGGATGGCCGAGTTCGGAGCTGTCCAGACCTACAGCGATAATTTTATCTTTCCAAGGCAAGGATTCTTCCAGCGTTTTCATCGCGCTATCGGCACTCAGATGACGCAGAAAATCCATCACTAATTTTGAGCTGATGCCCCAGTCTTTTTTTGCATCGTCCATTGCACGCAAAATGCCGCCGATTACCGTTGCGAATGGAATACCGCGCTCGGTGTGGCTTTGTGGGTCAAAAGATAATTCGGTGTGCAACACATTATCGGCTTTGCATTTGAG
Organism: Cellvibrio sp.; assembly: GCA_021323495.1. Classification (GTDB taxonomy): domain Bacteria; phylum Pseudomonadota; class Gammaproteobacteria; order Pseudomonadales; family Cellvibrionaceae; genus Cellvibrio. The sequence goes on from JAJQJO010000167.1 coordinate 6,406, forward strand.
AAAGTAATCGTGCGTCAGATCGTAAAAGTCCTGTTCGTGTTTGAGTACCGATGCACCTTGATACAACAAATCCAAAAAACTTTGCAGATTGGTGAATTGATAAGCGGCTTCAATTTCTTCTACATTGTTATAAGGAAGATTCACTTGATTGCGCTGACCAAGCGCAAACATCATGGCGGGCGATAAAGCGCCGTCGAGATGCATATGCAATTCGGCTTTAGGCAAACCCGCCAAAAATTCACGCGAAGCGAGTTCTTCAAGTTTAGGTAGCCCGGAAAAATCCGGGGCAATAACCGATGGAATCATTTTTATTCTCCCTTACAGAGCCAGAGACGTTATCAAAAATTTTTTTCCCGTCATACCCGCGAACGCGGGCATCCATAAACATCTACGACTTGGACTCCTGCGTTCGAAGGAGTGACGACTATCATCTGTATTAGCTGCGCTCGCAGGAATGACAGGAAGTTCACACCCAACGTGATTAATAACCTTCTTGATGGTAGATGGTCATGGCCGTATCAACACCCGCATTCGCCGCTTGCGAATGACCACCACGACGCAACACTGCCTCCAATGCAATCAGCGTTTGCAGCACGGCGTCTTTACGCGCGTTGTAACCCATAGTGCCGATGCGCCAGATTTTACCGTGTAGCGGCCCAAAAGATGTGCCGATTTCAATTCCAAAATCATTGAGCATACTGCTGCGCACCGCTTCACCGGCAACGCCTTCGGGAATATACACACCGACGACGTTGTGCATTTTTTTGAATTGATCGCCGAACAATTTTAAATTCATTGCTGCCAGCCCCTGCGCCATGGCGCTGCCGTGAATACGGTGGCGATTGATGGCATGCTCAACGCCCTCTTCCAACAAGATGCGCGCACATTCACGCGCGCCATACAACATAGTAGTGGCTTCGGTGTGGTGATTAAGACGTTCTTCGCCCCAGTAATCCATAATCATGCCGAGATCAAAATAATTGGAGGCAATGCGGCGACCGCTGCCTTCCACGTGATTGGCAGTGCGAATGCCCGCTTCGATATGGCGGCGTTTGCGAATGGTCGCAACCGCGTTTTCACTCAGGGTAATGGGTGCGCTGCCAGAAGGACCACCCAGACATTTTTGCAGGCCGACGGAAACTGCATCCAATTGCCACTTATCGGTTTCAAATGGATTGCCACCAATCGACGCCGTTGCATCGGAATAAAACAACACGCCGTAGCGCGCGCAAATTTCGCCAAGATGTGCGAGCGGTTGCAACATGGTGGTGGAGGTATCGCCCTGCACTATCGCTAATACTTTGGGTTGGATTTGTTTAATCGCTGTTTCGATTTCATCGGGCGAAAAAACCTCGCCCCAGTCTTTGTGGATTTTATGCACCTCGGCACCGCAGCGCTCGGCAATTTCGCATAGCAAATGGCCGAAGCGGCCAAACACTGGCACTAAAATTTTATCGCCCGGTTCCAGCAGCGAAATCAATACCGCCTCGATGCCCGCGCGCGAAGTGCCGTCAATTAATAAGGTCCATTGATTTCTGGTTTTGAATACACCGCGATAGAGCGCCATAGTGTCGTTCATACATTGCGTCATCGCCGGATCATACTGGCCGACGAGTTGCGCTGACATTGCGCGCAGTACGCGCGGATCAAACCGTGATTGGCCCCGGCCCCATCAGCAGGCGCGGCGGGGGTGAAAACGGGCGCAGTAGCGCGGGGTTAACACTGTAGGCATCAGACATTGAACGACTCCAAATACAACACAACTCAACTCATTACAAACACGCGATTAACCCGTGCAGAATTTTTCAAGACGCAAATACTTGCATCAACATACGCCCGCCGCTGATGCATAAGAAAATTGCAAACACGCGTTTTAACATCACTGAATCCAGTTTAGATCCGATCCAGGCGCCCAGGGGCGCAAGTAGTACCGTAAGCGGCACAATTAACGCGAAGCCTGGCAGATTCACCATGCCGACCATGCCTTGTGGAGCGTCGGCGGGAGTCTCGGCCAACAACATGGCAGTCGCGCCGGGAACGGAAATCAATAATCCAAAAAAAGATGCAGTGCCCACTGCGCGGTGGGATGGGTAATTGCACGAAGTCAACAAAGGCACACCGATAGTGCCGCCGCCCACGCCCATCATCACCGAGAAAAAACCTATGCCGCCCGCCATCGCTCCCTGCCCCGCCATGCCCGGTAATTGGTTGGCGATGGGCGCCGCTTTTGCGCGGAACAACATATTGGCCGCGACCAGCAGTGCGACCACGCCAAAGATCGCACTGGTCACCTCACCTTTGGCGTGCAGAGCAAATGCACTGCCAGCGATGACACCGGCTACCATAAACGGCCACCAGCGTTTAATCAGTGCCCAGTCCACATTGCCGCGTTTGTGATGGGCGCGCATGGACGAAATGCTGGTGGGCACGATCACCAGCAGCGATGTTCCGGTCGCGACCAACATTGCGGTTGCCGCGCCAACACCGAAGCCCTGCAACACAAAATAGAGCACCGGCACAATCACTATGCCGCCGCCAACGCCGAGTAATCCGGCCAGAATTCCCGCAAACGCGCCGGTGATCACCATCGCAATCATGGTCGGCAACCACTGGCTTAAAAAATCATTCACAGCGCAGGCTCCGCTACTGCAGCGACCAAACCTGTGCCGTCGCTGCGCGGGTCGCTGGCGGCAGTGGCGCTGCCGTCGGTGTGGCTGACGATGGCACCGGCATGCCCCATCATCTCGCTGTGGGCGGCGACGGTTTTGATGCTGTGCCCGCGTGCGCGCAAATTTTCGCCCAGTTTATCGACCAGATCCTGCTCCATTTTCAGATCGTGATTGTTATCGCCCCAGGTGCGGCCGAGCAGCCAGCGCCCACGGCTGATGGATTCGGGGAGCGAAAGCCCATCGTACAAATAGCGCGTTAGTAGCGCGGCCTGGGTTTGCGGCTGACCCTCGCCCCCCATGGTGCCGTAGCTGATACGGCGCCCATCGCTTAACACGGCAAGTGCGGGGTTGAGGGTGTGGAAAGGTTTGTAGCCGGGCGCGAGCGCGTTGCGATGATTGGCATCGAGACTAAAACCCACGCCGCGATTGTTCCACACCAGCCCGGTACCCGGCACCACCACGCCTGAGCCAAACTCCCAATAAATACTTTGGATAAAACTGACCATGGTGCCCTGGCTATCTACGCAGCCCATCCACACGGTATCGCCCGGTTCGGCGACTTGCGGCCAGGGCAAGGCGCGCGCGGAAATAACCGCAGCGAGCTGGTCGATATGCTCGTCATCCAGCAACTCCGGCCAGCGCTCGCTCAAGCGGCGTGGGTCAGCGACTTCGCGGTCGCGCACCAGAAAGGCGAGTTTGGTGGCCTCGATCAGCCCATGCACTCGCTCGGTTTCACTCCAATGGGATTGATACAGCCGGTCGTAAATCGCCAGGATCAGCAGCGATGCCACGCCCTGCGTGGGTGCAGGCAGGTTGTAACAGCGACCAAAGCGTGTATTTACCGACAGCGGTTTTACCACTTGGGCGCGGTAATTCTGTAGATCGTCGAGCCGCAGTGGACTGCCCTGCTGCTCAAGTTCTGCCGCTATATGTTCAGCCAACTCGCCGTGATGAACCGCTTCCAACCCGTGGTTGACCAGCCAGGTCAGGGTGGTCGCCAGATCGCCATTGGTCAGGATTTCCCCTTCCTGCAACGGGCGGCCATCGGGCATAAATACGCGCCGGTATTCAGCCTGCTCCGCCAGTTCCTGCTCCACCTTGCGACTGGCAGCGGCGAGACTGTTGGTAACGGTGATGCCGCCACTGGCGAGCGCAATGGCTGGTGCAAGCAAACGGCTGAGCGGCATTGCGCTGGAAGTGATGGTACGTGCGCTCTGCCAACCGGCCAGCGTGCCGCCCATGGTGACTGTGGCGAGAGGGCCGCGACTGGGAATCTGCGCAAAACTTTTTGCTTTGTACCAATCGATACTCGCCAGACCCGCCGCGCAACCGCAGGCATCTATCGCCAGCGGCTCAGCGCCGGGTTTATGGATCAACCAGAAACCATCCCCCGCGAGGCTATTCATATGCGGATAAAGCACGGTGATGGCGGCAGCGGCAGCGATCATCGCATCCACCGCGCTGCCGCCTTCACGTAATACGTCCAAGCCAATTTCGGCGGCTTGCGCGTTGGGTGCACTAAAGGCGATGGCGTGTTGGGTCATGACTTGGTGGGTCATAAGCGGTCCCCACATAAATCGACCGCCAATTGCAACAGGGCCTTATCGGCACCGCGCCTGCCGAGCAGGGATACACCGCAAGGCGCGCTCTCGTCAGTCAACACCGGCAGATGTATTTGCGGTAAACCGGCGAGGCCGGCAGGTGCAGTCAAGCCCATGAGCTGGCTGCGATAAGTATCCATCCAGGCGGCATCGGCGCCGAGCAAAGGCGCGGCGCCGGGCGTGGTCGGCAGCAGGATTAAATCAACATCGCTAAACCAATTCTCGATTTCTGCGCGCAACGCTTCGCGTTCATTTTCAGCGAAGGCCTGATCGGCGTCAGTCAGGGTTGCACACCACAGGAAGCGGGCGTGGATATCCGGCGCAAACCCAGGTTTGTGGCTCGCGATCCAGTCGCCATGGGTCTGCCAGATCGACCGGCCTTGCAAGGTGCGGAAGCATTGGCTGGCGCGCGCAAGCCAATCGCTATAGAGCACTATTGGTTTAAATCCTCGCAGCATGGGCTGCTCTTTAAGCCAGGCCTGATGTGCAGGTGTCCAGAGCGCGCCGTTTTGTAATGGCAGCAGCAGTGCGATGCGCAATGAGTTACGTTCGAACTGGCGCGGCAGATTATCGGGCAGCAATACCTCACCGACTTGAGCGAGAGTTTTGGCATCGCGGGTGAGCCAGCCGACGGTATCGAACAAAGGCGCGAGCGGTACCATTTGCTCGCAGCTAATCAACCCATAGCTGGTGCGGATACCAAACAAGCCGTTGTAACTGGCGGGCACACGGATGGAACCGCCGGTATCGGTACCCAACCCTATATCGATATCGCCAGAAGCAACCGCAACTGCCGAGCCACTCGAGTTCGTCGGTCTGGGTTTTGCCGATCAGTTCGGCGCCGGCGTTGAGCAATTGCGTCACCACTGGCGATGTTTGCTCAGGCAGAGCATGACTGGCCAACCAGTCAGGATTTCCCGCCGCCGTGGGTAACCCGGCGATATGGAATAAATCTTTAACGCCCAGCCGCAGTCCGGCAAGACTGCCAGAGCCTGCGCGGAGATTGGCATAGTGACCGCGCCATGCGAAGACGCGTTG
>JAJQJO010000168.1 GCA_021323495.1 Cellvibrio sp.
CGGGTAAAGAGGTCGGCTATCAGGAGAGTGCGCCAAGCGGTGGCACCACTACCGGTTTCCGTGAAGCAGTATTAAAGCTCGAAGTGACGCCACAAATAACACCTGACAATCGCGTCATTATGGATTTGGTGGTGTGGAAAGACTCTCTCGGACAAGAGACAGAAAGCGGTGTGCCGACAGTTGATATTACTCGTTTGGAAACCAAAGTTTTGGTTAACAATGGCCAGACCGTAGTATTGGGTGGTGTCTTCTCACTTGAAGGGACCAAAGGTGAAAGTAAGGTGCCGCTCCTTGGTGATATTCCTTATCTTGGCCGTTTGTTTAAGAAAACGATCGACAGCCAGTTCAAGACTGAATTGCTGATCTTTGTTACTCCCAAGTTGATGTCGGATACCCTTGCAAACTAATGCGTAAACCCAATGTCTTTCTTGTCGGCCCCATGGGGGCCGGCAAATCTACGATAGGCCGTTTGTTGGCTGCAGAATTAAATCTCAGTTTTCGTGATAGCGACCGCGTTATAGAGGAGCGCACAGGGGCAGATATTCCATGGATTTTTGACATGGAAGGGGAAGAGGGTTTTCGCGAGCGTGAGACAGCGGTATTGGTTGAGCTTGCAAGTGAGCACGATGCCGTTATTGCCACTGGTGGTGGAATCGTTTTGCGTACGCAAAATCGTGAATTGATGAAGGAGTCAGGGTTTGTTTGTTACCTAACGGCTTCTATTGATCAACTGGTTGAGCGCACCGCGCGTGATAAAAAACGCCCTTTATTGCAAGTTGAAAATCCACGCCAGAAAATTATTGATTTGTTGGCAATGCGTGATCCTCTTTACAAGGATGCTGCTGATTTTATTGTAAATACAGATCGTCGCTCACCCAAGGCTGTCGCTCAGGAAATTGCCTCGCTTGTACAGGATGCTTGAGTATATTCGCCCCCTCCTTTTGTTTTCTCGATTTTTCCTGTGTTGCCAATTCTGATATCAGCCCGTGCTTTATGCTAAAGTGCGGCTGATTTTGTGTGTCTTCGTAAAAGGCTCTCTTTATGCAGGTTTTAACTGTCAATTTGGATGATCGCAGCTATCCCATTTATATTGGCGAACACTTGTTGTCGCAGCCCGGACTGATTTGCCAGCACATCCGCGGGCGTCAAATATGTGTTGTAACCAATGACACTGTTGCTCCTTTATATCTCGATAAACTTTGCTCTGCACTTGGTGATTATCAAGTCGATAGCGTGATTTTACCCGATGGGGAAAGTCACAAAACCTTGGCAGTGTGGGGTGGTATTTTCGACAAGCTACTCAGTGCCCGCCACAACCGTACTACTACGTTGATTGCGTTGGGTGGCGGTGTTGTTGGTGATATGACCGGCTTCGCGGCGGCCTGTTACCAACGTGGTGTCGATTTTATCCAAATACCGACAACTCTGTTGTCAATGGTTGATTCATCCGTTGGCGGCAAGACTGGTGTAAATCATCCGCTCGGTAAAAATATGATTGGCGCTTTTTATCAGCCACGCTGTGTATTGGCAGATACATCGCTATTAACAACGTTGCCTTCACGCGAACTATCTGCAGGTATCGCAGAAATCGTTAAATATGGATTGATTTCTGATTACGAATTTTTTGTTTGGTTAGAGAATAATATGGATGCGCTTTGTGGCGGCGATGTGGCTGCACTAGCCTATGCCGTAAAGCGTTCCTGTGAAAATAAAGCGGATGTGGTCGCACAGGATGAGCGTGAAGGCGGACTGCGGGCTATTTTGAACCTGGGCCATACCTTTGGCCATGCAATTGAAACTGCACAGGGATACGGAAACTGGCTGCACGGCGAGGCAGTAGCGGCAGGTATGGTGATGGCTGCAGATTTGTCCTGGCGACGCGGCGCCATTAGCCCGGAAGAGCTGGAACGAATCATCCGTTTACTACAGCGCGCGAATTTGCCCGTAAAAGCCCCTGCCGATATGACCCCGGCACAATTTATGGAATTGATGGGTGTTGATAAGAAAGTATTGGACGGTCGCCTGCGTCTGGTGTTATTGGAGTCCATGGGCAGGGCCATCGTTACTAGCGATATAGATGCAAAAATGTTGCAAGACACATTTGATGCATGCAAGGCCAATTAACAAGACAGGTTACAAGAGATATACATCATGACGAGAGAGTCACCGCTGCGCGCCCAGCCGGACAGTCGCCTGCTCGATCACAGCGACTCACAACAAGGTTATCTGTTTGATGGGCCAGACGATAATGCAGAAGACCAGCTATTAGCTGATTATCGTCAGCGTTATGGTTTGTCCGAAGATCCTTTCGCTCATGATTATTCCTTTCCTTTGTTTACCGGGGCTGGTCGCCGGCAGTTGCTCGATCAACTGTTACATTTATGCCAGTTTAGCAACAGCGTTCTGGTTGTCCTGGGTGAAGATGGTGTGGGCAAAACGCGCATAGCTCATGCATTTATGGACTCACTTTCTGATCAGGACCAAATTTGTTTTTTGAGTTTACGTTCCGGCCAAAGCCTGGAACAAATTTTGTTATCTATCCTTCAGTCGTTCGGTATCGATGCCGGTGATCTTCCTTCAACGGAAAATCTCCTGACAGGCCTCGAAGCTTTTATCGCAGAAGAAGCCGTATCAGAAGATGATGGTCTTGCGGTTGTGGTGTTGGATAATGCCCAATTGCTGGATGACCAATCTATTTCGGTATTGACATCGTTGCTCAATAATTTTCCGCAACAAAACCGCTTGCATCTGGTGTTGTTGGGCGAGCCGCCACTATTGCCGCGCATGGAGCGCTTGACCCCGGAAACTTTATTGATCAACGATTTCCATTTGCAGCCTTTGGGTTTGCTGGAGTCTGTGGATTATTTAAATTTCCGTATGGAAATGGCTGATTATCTCGGTCCTGAAATTTTTACCGAAACCTTGGTCGAACCTTGGTGGCGCCAGACCCAAGGCCAATTGAGTGTATTGCATGAATTGGCCCAAGAGCGTTTGCTGGAATCAGTAACCGCCTCCGTACAACCATCGAGCAAACGCCCTTTGCCTGTAGTGCATATTGTTGCCATCTCCATGTTAATTGCAGTGGTGGGGGTAGTTTTTTTGTATATGGGTGATGACGAAAAGCCGGTATCTGTTACACCGACGCTTGCTACGTCCGCATTTCAATCAGCCACTACACAATCACTTGCCGCCCCACCGGCAACTTCATCACCTGCAACCGCGAGCAGCAATCTGGAGCTGAGTTCGACCGAAACACCAGTGCAACCTTTGTTACAATCATTACCCCAGCCGTTGCAACCCAACCAGCAGCCAGAACCGCAAATGGCATCTGGCGTGCAGATCGGGGCAGCCAGTGTGGCAAATGAAGAGTTGGCCAAAGAAGAAATTGTGCCTTTAGCGCAATTACCAACAGTTCCGCCAGAAAAAGACGCGTCAGTTGCGCTACCGCAACCCATGGTGGATACAGAACCTCCAGTCGCTTCTGGCGTTACTTCAGCACAACAAAATGTGCAACAAGCTGCAGCACAAAAAGTGGAGCCCGAAATAAAAATCCAGCCTACACTTGAGCCAGTCAAGCCAGCGTCAGCAGCTACCCAAGGTAATACGGCCACCCGGGAGCTTAATAATAAGCAACGTAATATTCAGGAACATAATATTTTAACGTGGAAGCCAAGCGAATATACGATTCAATTGTTGGGTGTCAGCACGGAAAAAGCGGCGCGCGATTTTGTGGCAGCGCAAACTAATAAAAAGGAGTTATTGGTATTTAAAAGCAAGCGTCAAGGCAAAGACTGGTTTGTAGTGGTTACCGGTCGCTTCGCCAGCTCGGCACAGGCACGTCAGGCAATTGCCAAATTACCGCCTATCCAACGCGATGCAGGTCCTTGGCCGCGCGATGTAAAAACTATCCAGAGCGAAATTAAATCCGCGATGTAGGTTTTCTCGCTTGAATCCAGATAATAAAAACGCGGCTATGGCCGCGTTTTTATTATCTGGATAATTGGGTTGCGACCAACGAAAAATTATTCGTCGCTCTCCAATAGTTCGCGATATTCAGCGGCGTCCAGCGCTTCGTCGAGCTCGGCCAGGTCATCCGGTTTAACGCGAAAGAACCAGCCGTCATCGTAAGGGGAGCCGTTTACTGTTTCGGGCGCGTCTTGCAGTGCCTCGTTAACGGCTACTACTTCGCCGGAAACCAGCGAGTAAATATCAGAAGCTGCTTTAACCGATTCTACTACGCCAGCTTCTTCACCAATTGCAACCCGGGTACCGACCTCGGGTGTCTCTACATAAACCACATCGCCCAGCGCATCCTGTGCGTGGTCAGTAATGCCGATGGTTACAGTGCCGTCTTCTTCAACACGCGCCCACTCGTGGCTGCTCAAATATTTCAGTTCTTTGCGAATATCGCTCATGGTGTTGTTCCTGTAAATGTTCCTGTGATTGTTCCTGTAAGGATTTTTAACGGTTAATTATTTCACTTTCAAATAACAGCTTTGCCGTTGCGTACAAAATTGGGGGCTACTACTTCTACCGTGATTTGCTTGCCGCGCATCTCCACTTGGCAATGGCTGCCAATACTGTGAGGCACACGTGCTAGAGCGATAGAATAGCCCAAGCTGGGGGAAAATGTCCCACTGGTAATAACGCCATTTTCAGTACTATCTTCCACACTGACAATTTGTCCGGCGCGCAATACCCCGCGTTCGCGCAACACCAATCCCACCAGTTTTTGGCTCGATCCAGCTGCCTTTTGTGCTTCCAAAACCGGTCTGCCGATAAACTCGCGCTCCGCAGGTTGCCACGCAATAGTCCAGCCCATGTTGGCTGCAAGTGGGGATATACCCTCGTCCATTTCGTGGCCATAAAGGTTCATCCCCGCTTCCAGGCGCAAGGTGTCACGCGCACCCAACCCGCAAGGGGCGACACCGGCATCAGCTAATGATTGCCACAAATTAACGGCGGCTTCGTTGGGTAACATAATTTCAAGGCCGTCTTCGCCGGTGTAACCAGTACGGCCGATGAACCAATCGCCCACGGGTAAACCCTGGAATATTTTCAGGCTGGCAATCACCGCCGCTTGATCTGCGCTGACAAGTGATAACGCAATGCGGATGGCCTCTGGACCTTGCACCGCGATCATTGCCAGCTCGGGCCGTTCGGTGATGGATACAGAAAACGTTGCTGCGACCTGGTTCATCCAGGCGAGGTCTTTTTCACGGGTGCTGCAATTGACCACCACGCGATACCAGTCGCCAAGGTTGTAGACGATCAAGTCATCAATTACCCCGCCTTCGTGGTTGAGCATACCGCTGTACAGCGCTTTGCCGTAGAGCGAATCGAGCCTGGCAACATCATTGGCGAGCAGGTATTGCAGGTAGGCTTTGGCATCGGCACCGGTCACATCCACTACGGTCATATGGGATACATCAAACATTCCCGCGAATTGACGTACTTTATGGTGTTCTTCAATTTGAGAGCCGTAGTGTAGTGGCATGTCCCAGCCGCCAAAGTCCACAAGTTTGCCGCCCATGGTTTGGTGGGTGGTATAGAGAGCGGTTTTGTTGCCCATTGGGTTACCTGCGCAGGAGGGTAGGTTGGAAAAAGGGCGTCATTCTAGGCGCGTGTGCGGATGCTGTCCAACGAATCGGCACGGGTGGTGGAAATGCCCGCGCCGTGATGGCGATTAGCGCCCGTAATACGCGGTAAAGCTGGCTTGGCCGATGCGGTTGGCATTGATCATATAGCCGATCAGCGCGGCGGTAGCATCGGTTGGAACCTCGATTTTGCCAGTCTTGAGCGCATGCAGGGTAAAAACGTAACGGTGTGGCTTGTCACCTATCGGTGGGCAGGCGCCACCAAATCCGGGCGCACCAAAATCTGTGCGGCCTTGCAAGCTGCCAGCGGGTAGTTTTTTGCTATCGGCTGTACCAACGCCCGCGGCTAATTTATTAGTGGTGGCAGGCAGGTTATACACCACCCAATGCCACCAACCGGAGCCGGTGGGTGCATCTGGATCGTAAACAGTCAAGGCAAAGCTTTTGGTGCCCTCAGGCGCATTCGCCCATACCAACTCTGGTGAGATATTGTTGCCAGTGCAACCGAACCCGTTAAATACCTGGTCCGCGCCCAGCGTTGATTCGGGTTTGATCGTTGGGCTGGATAATTGGAAATCAGCCGCCGTTACAAAGCTGCTTAATGCCAATGCCCCGAATAATCCCAGTGCGGTTTGTATATTGTTTTTTTTCAACATGATTTGCTCCTTTTGTTTGTTCATTTGTTGCTATTGATGTTCTGGTTCTTCATTTGGTTGTCCAGGTTTTGCCGGCACACCCTGCTCGATTTCATCTGTATCTTTTTGGGCAGGGCTATTTTTTTTGGGATTGTCTTTTTCAGGATTGTCTTTGCGCTCCTCATCGACCTGTTCTTTCAAGTTCTTCATGTCAGCCATAAATTCTTCCAGGCTGTGATCGCGGCTGAGGCGGGTGGCGGGTGGATATATACGGCTCATGTAAAGCTCGCCTGAAAGATGATTGCTCGCTTGATATTCTTTGGTCATGGTTATGGCTGAGCCCAATATGGCGACTGTTGCCAGATAGATTTTCAGACGTCCCGGACGTTTATTCCCCGCCGTCAGAAAATGGAAATAAAGTATCACTGCGCAAATAAAAATAATTGGATGCACGCTAAAAGTCAGCAGCGTTTCCCAGCTAAAGGCATAGGCGACCAGGCTGCTGGCATGCTCCCACAATTCAAGGAACGCCAACCCTGCGCTAGCGATAAATAAATGGCGACCAAAGCGTGCGTGCCCGGTAAATAGTCTGCTAAACAGCGCCCAGATACCGCTCCAGCCAATCGCAAAACCAAACACGCTGACCAGTTCCAACAAGTATTTGCTCAGGGTGCCCTGGTTCAAATCGGCGAGCCAAGTGCTTAACAATGCAGTCGCTAATAACAATACCAAACCGGTCAGCGCAGGTAATAAGCCTTCCCAGCGATGATTGGTTAAATCAGTGACTTCGGCGGCAACCTGGTAATCGGCAGTGCGTATGCGTAAGCGCGTGTGGCCGAGGCGATAGATTTTATCACCATCGATTACAAAAAAGTTTTGGCGTTCGTTAGCGTGAATGAGGCCGTTATAACTGCCCAGGTCAGAAATAATCAGTTCATCCAACTGGTTGAATTCAACCTGTGCGTGATGGGCTGCGGTGTGCGGGTCATCAAGAATAATATCATTGTCATAGGCGCGGCCAATGCGGATGGGTAGATGTTGTACTTTAGTGCGGTGAATTACTTCGCCATCGGGCATCAACTGCTCAACAAAAATGGATTGGCTCATTGCGCAGTCTCCATTGTGTCGAATTGGTTTGTAGTTGAATCAATGTTGTTTGCATTAGCTCCATCTGCATTGACGATATTATCGCTGCCAGAAACTTCATCGCTGGTTTTTGCTGTGCGGTCAATGCCCTGCAAAAAATGACTCACTAGTTTCATGCCATTGCTATAGGAGACACCCTGGATATTAATCATGCTTTGCAAACTCATGTCGCTATCATCGGTACTCGCGGTGATTAACGTAAAATCATAGAGCTCTTTGAATTTATGATAAGCCTCGGTACAGACCAGCGCGCGCAACGAAATATTGTTGTGTTTGATAAAGTTTTCGGTGCAGGCAGCCGGAGTAATAGTTTCACTTTTGGCGGTGCTGTACACCTGGCCGTCAAACATATTGGTAGCGAGCTGTGCAAATTGCATCGCATTCAAATTTTTATTATGTGCATATTTGTGATGCATACTGAGATGGCCAGTTTGCAATTCGCCCGACACAAAAATGGCCGATTCCATAGAGCAATTAATACTTGCGATGGTGTAGGCTTTTTTTGCCGAGCTATCAGTATTGCCCCAGCAGCGAACCTGGTCTGATTCACGCACCGGCACGCGGTAGGGGCCGAGATCCTTAATGCTGAATGGTTTTTCCAACAGGGTGTCTACCATT
>JAJQJO010000169.1 GCA_021323495.1 Cellvibrio sp.
AGTATTGAAATCGCTGGGGCTATGGATTTCATTTGAATTCTCATTGGGCACCTCCTGATTTACGTTGTAATTCTTGCTGAAGCGTATCGACATTTTTGCCCAGCTCATCATTTACTGCCGTGGCTTTTGCTGCTTCTGCTTTTGCGGTTGCTAACTCAGCATCTACTTGCGCTTGTTCGGCAAAACGTGCAGCAGCAACCATATCTTCTTTCGCTACTGCAGCGCGTGCGGACGTCAGTTTATCGCGTGCTTCTCCCAGTTCAGGCGATGCATAATCGGCGACACGTGCTTGCTCCGCAGTTGCAATCGCGAGTTCAGCTGCTTGCAAGGCTTGGTCGGGTGCTTCAGGCTGCGAGCTGCAACCTGCCAAGAGTACGCTGCTAATGACGAATGCCGTCAGATAAGGCGCAACGCTTCTACTTTTTTCGTGGTTAATTGAACGAATCATAGTAATATCCTCGTTTGAAGCGGCAGTTCACTAAACCGGTGATATAAAAAAATTAAAAGGTCGTTTAGTAATGCAGTTTCATATCTCAAATCTGCTTTAACAGATAGCACCAGAGTTGGTGTTGCTTCAGGATAAGTAAACTGGATTTCCACGTCTGTACGTTATCGCGCATAGAAAGTTGAGTTAATAAAAATCTAACGAAGGTCACAAATTCGATAAATGGAGGAAAAATTTTTAAGGAGATTTTTGTATGGATTCCCACGAAAAATTTTGCTTACAGTGCAATCTTTTATCACCCTCCTATGTTAAATACCGCACTCATAAGCGCGTAAGGATTGGTTAATCTGTAATGTTTGCCCTTTCGCTGTAATCAAAAAAGTTTACACTTGCGCAGGTTGCCTACCTATTCTGTTGAGCGAGGAATTTCCTATGAAATCGGTTCTTAAACCATTAGTGAAGTTGTTGGGGGTTGCTATGGTTGGTTTGGTCAGCGCGGCTACGTCAGCGTGCCCGGATTATTTGAAAGGCGAATATCGCAAATTGCATTCTAAGGATTCTGTTGATATTTGCGCTTTGACGGAAAACAAAACAGTGTTGGTGGTGAATACTGCCAGCCACTGCGGTTTTACCTCGCAGTTCAAAGAGCTGGAAGCATTGCATAAGAAATACAAAGATAAAGGCTTGGTGGTGGTGGGTTTTGCCAGTGATGACTTCAAACAAGAGGATGCCGACGAGGAAAAGGCGGCGGAAATTTGTTATCTCAATTACGGTGTAACCTTCACTATGCTCTCGCCGACCCACGTCACCGGCAAAGACGCCAATACTCTGTTTAAAGCCTTGGCGGAACAGGCCCAGGAACCAAAATGGAACTTTAATAAGTATCTGTTGGGTAAGGACGGCCAGTTGGTGGAATACTTCGGCAGTATGGTCAAGCCGGATTCACCCAAGCTGGCAGAGGCGATCGAAAGCCTGCTGTGAGGATCGCTCGCCCTTAACCATCCCCGGTAAAGTCTATTACCCCAAAACCCGGTACCGCCGGGTTTTTTATTCCTTCTGTTTGCCATTCGATACGCAAATTGTAATGAAACCGATATCTTTTTTAGAATATTTTTTCAATCATTTGGCGTGCCTTATCGCTTGTCGGTGAAGTGGTTACTGTAAAAAATCGTTTTTTATGCCTTTTTGTGGATTAATTATCCACTTATCTCGTAGTTAACTGCAGTATTTTTATATTAAATGATTATTAATCGGTTTTATTCAAAACAACTATAAGAATGCTCTGTGTAACCGGTCACAAATTACTGTTGAAACCGATTACATTTTGATTCATTATCGACACTGTAATACGCACCAAAGAAATAACATAAATAGTATTTTTTGGTTGTTAATGCACCAATGACAATAACGTTAATCGAGAGAGTCCAGGCTGTCGTAACCACTTATGGATGCTTGGCCGTTTTTAGGCCGGTATAGGGGCTCCATAACAATAATAGTAATAGCAATTTCCAGCGTTTAATCGACATGAATCCTGTGTGCCCGACACTTTGCGGCAGGGATCTTTGCACCCGTCGATAGGCTATGCACTGTTGTTCCGGCTTCCAGCTTCTTTCGATTTCCACCTCGCTGCAGTTTGCATTTGCCAGCCAAACCAGTGGGTTGCACCGGGTTTTATAAAAGATAACAACACGAGGAAGCTCAACATGACCAAACCTAGCGGTATCACCTCCAGAAAAAAAGCTCTGGTCCTGGCGATAGGCTGTGCACTTTACGGTGGGCAGTCATATGCACAGGAACCGGCAGTGGTAACGGCCACTGATGAAACGGTTGAAGAAGTGATTGTAATGGGCGTGCGTGGATCGCAAGCCAAGGCGATCGACCTCAAGCGTGAATCGGCCAACGTGGTGGATTCGATTGTGGCCGAAGATATTGGCAAGTTGCCCGACACTACGATCACAGATTCCTTGCAGCGGGTGACCGGCGTGCAAATTAACCGTGAAGGTGGCGAGGGTACGACCCTCAACGTACGCGGCATGCAGCAAGTGTTAACCACCATGAACGGCGAACAATTCCTGAGTCCGTGGTCGATTACTGGCGTACAAGCCAACTATTCCGACATTCCCGCCAGTATGATCAGCGGTGTGGATGTGTATAAATCACAATCAGCCAATACCCTGGCCGGCGGTATCTCTGGCGTGGTCGATCTAAAGACCCTCGACCCTTCCACACTGGACCAGGGGTTTACCAGCCGTTTCCGCGTTGAAGCTGGTATGGGGTCGCAATCCAAAGAAGAGTACGGCATGGATGGCACTACCGAGGACCGCGATCCGGATCACAGTCTCACCGCCGTGCTGGGTTTTAACAATGGCGACAACTTTGCCATTCTCGGCAACCTCTATACCTCCAGCTCCTATGCGGCTAACTATTCCATGTGGGAAGAGCATCATCTCGCCTTTTTGGATGGTGAAGGTGGCAAGCCCATTGGCGATTTGAATAATCCCTACGGCGAAATGCCAGATCCGGAAAATCCGGATCAAATGGTGCGCGATCCAAATTATCAGGTAAATGATTGGTATCTGGTGCCTACCGAGTTCGGCGCCAGCAGCAGCTTTTTGGAGCGCGAGCGCGATGGTGGTTCGATCACGGCAAAGTTTGATATCAATGATAATTGGTCAGTGCGCGGCGATGTGTTTTATACCCAGATGGATAAATACAACCGTAGCGTAAATGCTGGCTTTACCGGTGAAAATACACCTGACTCTTTCTCGGTCAATAATGAACTGGCGCTGCACGGCGAGCGGATTTATGACGTATTACAACCCGGCACCCAAGTGGGTGAGGGGCATCCCTTCAGCTATACCGACGGTAACGGTGCGTTGAAAACCGTCAATATCCATTCGATACAAAAAGCCGAGATTTGGGCGGCTGATTTCCAAACTACCTCATCCAATGAAATTGAAAAAACCGCTGCGCTCAATACCAACTTCCAGGTGAATTACACCAACAACGAGAATTTGGAAGCGAGCATGCGGATCTTGCATGCTGAAGCAGAAAAACAATACCGCAAAGCGACATTCCAACAAGGGACTCCGGCTTGGTTATGGGTGGATGAAGATGATTTGCCGGGTAAAGACCCGGTAGATGGTTATCGCGTCACGGTAGATTACACCGGTGATTACCCGAGCTTTAGCTATGTTGATGATCTTTCCAGTGCCGATTTGCTCAAGCAATACCAAGGGTTTGCTGACGGCGCCAATACCGAGGCCGAATTGAACGTGGTACGCGCGGATGTGAAGTTCAATTTTGATGGTGACTTTATTGAATCACTTGAAGGCGGTTTACGTTATGGCGTGCGCGAGGCTGACTACAACAAGTTTTTCTACGTTAGCCCCACCGGTCGTTACACCGATTGGGAAGACCCGCGTGTGCCGGTGGACAAGCGTTACAAACTGCTACCGGGCAACCTCGTCTGGCAAAAATACCCCAATTGGCTGAAGTTCAATTACGCCGAAACCAATTCCAGTCTGATTGATATTGGTGGTTTGGAAGACAATGGTTTCAGCGCTGCCGATACCATGGCGTTCAGCGATTTTGGGCCCATCAAAGGCTTTGAAAAAGGCATTGCCTCGCTCAACCCGGCAGCTTGGGATAATCCCTACGAATTCCTCAATCGGCTTTATCCCGGCACTCGCACAGTCAATGACCCGGGTTACACCTACTCGGTAGAAGAAGCATCGACCAGCGGGTTTATGCAGATGAATTTCGGCAATGACAGTACCGGCCTGTTCGGCATTCCCTATCGCGGCAATCTCGGCTTCCAGGCTGTGCAAACCGACCGGACTGTGGACCAGAGCGTAGTGCCCGAAGTGTTGGATTCGTTTAACTCTATCGGGTATGACGATTGGCAAAAAATCGCCTATGTCTACGAGACGGAGACCTTCAAAAACAGCAATACTGAAATTCTGCCATCGTTCAATCTCAACCTTTTCCCGAGCGATGACGTGGTGACCCGCTTTGGTGTTGCGCGAACTATGACCCGCAACGACCTGGATCAAGTGGGTTCGAGCATGTCGCTCTGGTATGGCCAGTGTAATAAAACAGATGAAAATGGTGATCCAGTAATGGTGCCGGATCCTGCCACAGGCCAGGAGCGCCAGGACACTGTGGGTTGCATTGGCGGGGGTGATGACAAAGGTTCTCCGGATATCAAACCCTGGCTCTCAACCGTCTATAACGCCTCGGCTGAATGGTATTTTGCCGAAAGCTCCATCCTTGGTTTGGGCATGTTCCTGATCAAGGTAGACACTGCGGTAGAGGAGTTCCAGGAGGCACGTCACTTCCTGGATATGGATGGTATCGACCGCGGTCGCCAAGCCAATATCTATACCACTCGCAACGTGGGTGCTTCGGATCTCTATGGGCTTGAATTGGGCTACAAGCAGCCTTTTACTTTCCTGCCGGGTGAGTTCCTGAGCGCAACCGGTATCGAATTTAACTATACCTATTCGCACAGTGAAACCGACCAGAAGGACATTATGGGCAACGCCCTGCCATTGCCGTCCAACTCCGAAAACCAAAGCAACCTGATCCTTTGGTACGACAAAGATGGTCTCAATGTGCGTCTGGCCTACAACTACCGAAGTGAAGAGTTTTCCAAGCGCACAGGGGTAATCACCAACGTCGCCGTTATGCAGATGGCTAACTGGGTCGAGCCTGTGGGTTACCTGGATTTATCAGTTAACTACTGGCTCAACGACAATTGGAATTTCTTCTTCAGCGGTACCAACCTCACTGAGGAGAGCAGAAAAAGCTACGCCCAGTTTGAAGATCAGTTCCAATCCCTGTGGGCCCAGGAGGCGCGTTACACCATCGGTGTAAACATGTCCTTCTAACTGAATGGCGAAGGTGCGCTGCCGCAGATGGTGGCGCCTGGCGAATAACAGAATTCCGGAGTTTAAAATGAAAAATAAGATGACGTTAATCGCGCTGCTGACCAGCGCAGGATTATTGTATGGCTGCGGTGGCGGCAATATGTTGGGTTCCTCTGATGCGGAAGACCATAAGCTGGTGCCGGATGTGGTCACTGAAGACCCTAATCCCCAGCGCCCGACCGCCGGTTTGCCGGTACTGCGTGCAAGCGGTAGCGATATTATCTATCAGGGAAAACCTGCCCTGTTCCATGGTATTAACCTGCAATATGCCGAAGACCCCCTCGGTCGTTATCCCGGTATTAAAGCCATTGGCGATGTTGGTTCGAATATTATCCGGCTCGTGATCAAATCAACCACAACCACCGGGGATCTGGAGGCTGCACTCAACGCGGCGATTACCAATAAGCTGTTCGTGATTTTGAGTCTGGCTGATCCGACGCTCGCCTGTAACGATGACGAGGCCTTGTTTACCGCAGCAGTACAAGCCACTTGGCTAAAAGCCTTCCTTCCGATTATCCACCAGGACCGCTACCAGAATAACCTGATGATCAATATCGCCAGTGCCTGGGGTCCCAAAGATATTTTTAATGGCTACAGCACGGGTTACAAAAGCTATATCGACAACTATAAAACCGCAATTCGCGCTTTCCGTAAAGCGGGTTTTCAGGTTCCGTTGGTGATCGATGCCCCTTGTGGGGCCGACTACTACGCCTTTGCTTCTGATCGCGGTAAAGAATTGCTCGCTGCCGATGTAGAGAAAAACCTGGTGTTGTCCGTTCACGGTTATGGTTCTTACTGGAACAGCAACCCCAAAATTGATACCGCACTGGCGGTGCTGCGCTCGCAAAAAATGCCGTTCATCATGAGCGAATTTGGCGGGTCGGGAGTGGGTGAAAAACCGGTGAAGCACAAACAAATTATCGAAAAGGGCGCGGGTGACTACGCTCCTTCTGTCGCTATTCCCTGGAAAGATGCCAGCGATAAAGTGGCCTATATAGTGCCACTCGATGAACCAGTCGATGTCACTGGTACGGACATCAGTTTTGATGTGCTGTTTGATAAAGCCTATGTCAGCGATGGCAATCTGGGATTCCAGATGTACCTGCGCGATGAAAATGGTGAGTACGCCAACATCGGCTGGAACGGTGTGGGAGGTCAGACTCCTGATGCCTGGAACACCATTAAAGTCGCGGTAAAAAATAAAGCTTCATTTGGTTGGGCGAGCGACAATTTCAATATAAAACGCGTAACCAAAGTCGGTCTGGAATTGATAGCTAATGGCAAGGCAGCGGAGGTTGTAGGTGATATTAAATTCGATAACTTTAAAATTATTGAAGGTAGCGGCGCCAAAGAATTGTTTAGTGCCGATTTCACCAGTGCGATTACCGGTTGGGAAACAGGCTGGGAGGGTACTCAAGTTGCCCTCGTAGCCGGTGAAGGTGTTGGGCTGACGCGCGCGCAGGGCAAAGACCAGATTGTTGCGATTTACAAAGGTATCACCGGTGTTGATTTCACCAAGCCTATTGTAATCAAAGCCAACATTTTCTTTCCTGTTGGTTATCAGGGTTCCTGGGCCTATGGCAAGTTCTTTAACAATGAAGGCGAATGGTTGGCTTCTTCCGATATGGGTAATATCACCTACGGCGCCTGGAATGAAATGATCCTGACGGCAGACTTTAAAGAAAAAGGTGCTGGTTTAAGCTCGTTGGGTATTCAAGTCGGCAATCTGGGTGTAGGCGATGCTACGGCCAACCCTGACTTCTATGGTGCAGTTGTCATTAAAGATTTGTCGATCAGCGGTGTGGCCGCCAACAATGCGTTTGAGTTGGGCACTATCTACAACGGCACCTTTGAATCCGGTGAAGACAATTGGGTGGGTTTCAGCTGGGGTGACTCTGCCAACGTAGTTGCCGATGGCGGCGCTTTGAATATCACGGCCAAAGATTTTGCTGATCGTATCGATGTGCAGCACAGTAATCCGGCCAAAATTGAGGGTCTGAATTTTAATGATCCTTTTACCTTCAAAACGCGCATTTTTATCCCGGCTTACTATCAAGGTGTGACCTCCTTGACCGTACAATTCTATTTGCAGGATTCAAATTGGTCACATCATTTTGATGTAATAAATTTGACCTATGACCAATTAAAAATTGGCGAATGGAATGATATCGATATCAAGGTGACCTTTCCTGAAGGTTTCAATCGCGACGGTTTGCCGAAACACATGGGCTTCTCGTTTGCCACCAGTTTGGATAGCGCTGTAGCTGGTCCTGCAATGTCTAAAACGGATGCAATTAAAATAGATGACCTTATCTTTGAGGGCATGGTACCGGTTGAAAAAGAGGAAGTTGTGCTGGGTCTGGTAGATTTTTTCTACGCAAGTCATTTCGAAAATCTGGCTGTTGATTTTACTTCGGGTGTAATCCTTCCTGATGATCTCGCAGGCAAGGACAAGGTGGATTTGCGCAGCGCAGGATTTAACTGGTTGGCTTGGTCATGGTATGGCAATAGCTCGGAAAATGCCGCACTGGATCTGACCAAGGCAGTTGGCGATGCAGTAGCATTAACCGAGCGTGGTGAAGAAATTGTTAATGGAAAAGGTGGTTTGAAATATTATTT
>JAJQJO010000460.1 GCA_021323495.1 Cellvibrio sp.
GTTGATAAATTTTCACCGAGCGCACCGAAATAAGTGGCGAGTAAAATTTTTAATTTGCTGTGCTGCAAACGGTTGTAGACAGATTCAAACGCACGCTGCCATTTTGTCGGTAAGTCCAGCACTAAAATGGGCTCGTCAATCTGCACCCAGGTGGCACCAGCCTGAGATAGCGCAGTGATTAATTGCTGGTAGGCAGGCAATAAATTATCGAGCAAATCAAAGCGGTCAAACGTAGCGCCTTGTCCTTTTTCCCCTTTTTCTTTTCCCAAAAATAAATAACTAAGCGGTCCCAGAATTACGGGTTTTGCCTTGTGGCCCAGGGCGATGGCTTCGGCAGTCTCATCAATGATTTGCCGCCAGCTCAACTGGAATTTTTGTCCGGCATGGAATTCCGGTACAAGATAGTGGTAGTTGGTATCAAACCATTTGGTCATATCCGAGGCGCTGGTCGCTATGCCAGTAGGTGCCCGGCCGCGGGCGACGCGGAAGAGCGTGTCAAGGTCGATATCCAGGCAAGGGGCAGAGGTAGCTTCAGTTACATCGCTGCGTTGATGTGCACAGCAGGAATGATCGTCCTCGTGACTATGCGTATGGCCAGCAGCGGCGGCATTTTTGCGATGGCGTGCCGGAATATTGCCGAGTGTGGCGGAAAGCGTGAGTACCTGGTCATACCAGGCAAAATCACCGGTAGGGATTAAATCCAGGCCGGCATCGGCTTGTAATTGCCAATGGGCTTTACGTAATTCTCGACCTACCTGTTCGAACTGGGTTTGGTCAATCTCGCCACGCCAATAAGCCTCTTGCGCCTTTTTAAGTTCGCGGTCGCCGCCAATACGCGGAAAGCCAAGGTTGTGTGTTGTGATGTTTTGGGTCATGTGAAATTACCTTATTCGATTCGTATAAGTGGAGATATGTAGGAGTGAGGCTATTGTTGCTTACGATTTAACATGAATCAAACTGGTAATTTTCAGGTTTAACATGAAAATAATTAATGTATTATGCGTAGGTTGGGGCGGGCCGCGTTGGCTGGGGAACGAACCGCAACACGACCATCTGGCCGCAATTGCCGAAAATCATAAGTGCTCCGTTGAATGGTTTTCGTAATGACAGAATATGTGTTATCGGAGTGACGAATGTTGCGGTTCGTTCCTCAGCCTGCGCAGCCCGCCCCAACCTACATGAGCACATCGCTATGATTGAGATTCGTCACCTGAAAACCCTGATCGCCCTGCGCGAAACCGGCAGTTTGGTGGAGGCGGCTGAGCGTTTGTTCCTCACCCAATCGGCGCTGTCGCACCAGCTCAAGGAGTTGGAATCGCGCTTGGAGTGCGAGCTGTTTATCCGCAAAAGCCGCCCCCTGCGTTTTAGTGAAGCGGGCAAACGTATCCTGGCATTGGCAGACGAGGTGATAGCCAAAGTCAGCGAGGCCGAGCGCGATGTAAAAAAATTGGTGCACGGTGAAGCGGGGCGGTTGTATATGGCGATTGAATGCCATAGCTGTTTTAACTGGTTAATGCCGACCATTGATACCTACCGCAACCAATGGCCGGGTATCGAGCTGGACTTCTCCGGTGGTTTTACCTTTGAGCCCTTGCCTGCCTTGGCGCAGGGCGATATAGATTTGGTGATTACCTCTGATCCACAGGCAATCAAAGGTGTCGAATATGTGCCGCTATTTGGTTATGAGATGCAAATTGCGCTGGCCAGTAATCACCCGCTGCTCGAAAAAACATTTTTACAGCCGCAGGATTTAATGGATCAAACATTGATTAGCTACCCGGTCGCACGTAATCGTCTGGATGTATTTAAACAATTTCTGGAACCTGCCGGTGTAGAACCCAAAGCGGTGCGCACCTCTGAATTAACCTTGATGATGGTGCAATTGGTCGCCAGTGGGCGCGGCGTGTGTGCCTTACCTAATTGGGTGCTGGCAGAGTATGTGATGCAGGGATTAATCAGTGTGCGTCCGGCGGGAAAATCCGGTGTTTGGCCAACACTCTACGCAGCGGTACGGGAAGAGCAATTGTTGTCACCATTTGTGCAGGAATTCCTACACTTGGCTAAAACTCATTGCCTTAAAAATTTGCAGGGTGTTATACAAATTCCCTAAATGTTGTGGCTGTGCAGTAAAGCCAGTAATTTTTCTTGCGGTAAGGGACGCGACCAGATCACAACCACCGCTGGCTAAAAAATCGCGCTGGAGCTCCTCTTCGATTCCTTCTCCCACAATTTTCATTGGAATGATTTTGCTGAGGCCGATAATCGCGTTCACCATTTCATCATGCTCTTTAGCCTCGTTGATGCGACTGACAAACGAGCGATCAATTTTCAGATAGTGCGGGGCAAAGCGCACAATATAACTGAGCGATGAATAGCCAACACCAAAGTCATCCAGTGATATGCGAATGCCGATGTTTTTGAGTTCACTGATTTGTTTCAAATTATTTTCAGTATTTTCCAGAAACATTTGCTCGGTAATCTCAACTATCAGTTTTTCAGCAGGTAGGCGGGATTCCTCCAGCGCCTGTAAAAACAAATCGGGTAAATTGTTTTGCGCAAATTGCCGCACGGATATATTGATTGATACCGACAGTGGAAAACCTGCACGCTGCCATTCAACAGCTTGTGCGCAGGCCTGCCTGATAACCCATCCGCCAATCGGTATTATCAGGCCGCTTTCTTGTGCATAGGGTATAAATTCGTCAGGGGAAACCATGCCGCGTGTTGGATGGCGCCAGCGCAATAATGCTTCAACTGAGCTGATCTCTCTGGTTTGTAAATCGATGATCGGTTGGTAATAAAGTTCGAATTCATTGTTGCTAATGGCTTTGCGTAAATCGCTATCCATACGCAAACGGTGGTGCACATATTCAGTGAGTTCTTTGCGATACAGTTGGTAGCAGCCGCGCCCTTTGGCTTTTGCGTCGTAAAGGGCGCTGTCGGCATTGCGCAATAAAGTCCTGGCATCATCGCCGTCAGTAGGGTAGAGCGCAATACCAAAGCTCATGC
>JAJQJO010000170.1 GCA_021323495.1 Cellvibrio sp.
CAGCGGCAATTGGGTGATGATTTCGGCTGCTGTCGCTTTAAGTACCACGCGGTCGCGCTCCAGGGTGCCGAGCGCGAGATTGGCGTTATTGTCACTACAGGCGGTCAGTTGCACCGCAAACAACAGGGTGAGATGGTGAACTAGGCGTGATTTCATATAAATCCCTGAGCTATCGATAATTGCACGAGAGTGTGCCAGAAACGCCGGTTAAAAATTATTAAAAGTTATAGGCGGTTTGGCCGAATCCGGCAAGATAGAGTCGAGGTAAGTTTTGTGTCAGAATCGCGCCAGCTTTTCGTTTGTCCACCTCGATTGCGCACTTTCATTTAGCACTTTCGTTTACTAACCGGGAAATATCTATGCTCGCAACCACTCTCGCATCCTTGAATGGCCTTCCATCCTTCCTCGCCTATTTTGCGTTGGCGATTGTATTGGTTTTGATTTTTGTGCGTATCTACACCTGGATGACCCCGCATGCGGAGCTGGCGTTGATTCGTGCGAATAATTCTTCTGCGGCCCTGGCGTTTGGGGGCTCCATTATCGGGTTCGCATTGCCGTTATCCAGCGCGATTACTAACTCGCAATCATTGCTGGATTGTGCAGATCCTCACCTTTGTTGTGTTGCGCATAACGCTTAAACAATTATCCGGGCGCATCGACAAGGGCGAAATGGCGACGGGTATTTTTGCTGCAGCCATCGCGATTGCGGTGGGTTTAATCAATGCCGCGTGCATGTCCTATTAATTTGTATCGATAACTGATTGTGGAGTTAAATGATGAAACGCAGTAAAAAAGCCGCATTGGTATTGATGGTTCCTGTTGCCACTTTGTTGCTCGCTGGTTGTGGTGAGGAACGTGAACAGGCGATGGTATTTACTGATCCGAGCGAATGTAGCGCCGCTGCATTAAATAGCGCCGCGCAGTGCGAAGCCGATTACGTCGCTGCGCAAACCTTGCACCCGCAAGTTGCGCCAAAATATTTAAATAAAGAAGAGTGCGAAACCGATTTTGGCGCAGGCCAATGTGAAACCGCACCGCAGCAAACCACATCCGGCGGCAGTGTATTTATGCCGATGATGATGGGCTACCTCGCGGGACAAATGATGAATCGCGGCGGCAGCAATTTCCAACAACCCGCTGCAGCTGGCGCAGGTGCCGGCTCCAATGTGCCCACGCAACCGCTGTACAAATCGCGCGATGACCGCGGCACTTTCCGCACCGCTACCAATAAGCCCGTCGCCGGCGGTATTGGTCCGATCACGCTTAAACCTTCGCAAGTAAAGCCGCAAGTGGGCCAAGTGGTTCGCCGTGGTGGTTTCGGCCAACAAGCGGCTACGCGCAATAGTTTTGGTGGTTAATGGATGAAACGTATCAGTGTTGCCGAGCGTGCTAATTGGCGCGCTTACGCCGAAGAAGTCGGCTTTAATTTCCACACCTTTGACGGTGAACCCTACTGGGATGAAACCGCTTACTATCAATTCAGTTTGCAACAAATTGAAGATGACCTGGAAGCACCGACGGAAGAGTTGCATCAAATGACCATGGATATGGTCGGCGATATTACCCGCAGCGAAGAAATGCTCACGCAATTAAATATCCCGCGCGATTTCTGGAGTTACATCTGGAACTCCTGGAACAAAGGCGAGCCACATTTGTATGGTCGTTTTGATTTGGTTTATGACGGCACTGGCCCGGCAAAATTACTCGAACTCAATTACGACACACCCACCTCATTATTTGAAACCGGATTTTTCCAATGGGTATGGTTGGAAGACCAAATTAAAAACGGGGTATTGCCCGAGCGTGCCGATCAATTTAATTCCCTGCACGATAAGATCGAACAAGCTTTCGCCCAGATTAATCTGCCCCAACCATTTTATTTCACCAGTGTGCGTGACAATATTGAAGATCGCGGCACGGTGAACTATTTAATGGATATGGCGGTGCAAGCGGGTGTGGATGTTCGCTATATTGCGTTGGAAGATATTGGTGACTTAAATGAACAGTTTGTCGATTTGGATAACCAGCCGATCAAAGGGTTATTTAAATTGTATCCATGGGAATTTATGGTGCAAGAAGACTTTGCGCGCACTATTACTGCTGCCAATACTCAAATGATCGAACCTGCATGGAAAATGCTGTTGTCCAACAAAGGCATTTTGCCGCTGCTCTGGCAACGCTATCCTGACCACCCTAATTTATTGCCCGCGTTTTTTGAAACCGCAGCGAGTGAACCACTCGGTGCAGGTTGGGTGCGTAAACCCTTGTTTTCACGCGAAGGTGCCAATGTAGATTTAATTACCACCAGCGGTGAAAAAATTTCCGCTGCGGGTCCTTATGCGGATGGAAATTATGTTCGCCAGGCATTGCATGCACTACCCAAATATCGCGACGAATATCGCAACGCCGATACCTACGCGATGCTCGGTAGTTGGATAGTGGGTGACAGTGCCGCGGGAATTTGTATCCGCGAAGATGAATCACTTATCACCAAAGACACCTCACGTTTTTTGCCGCATATTATTTTGGATTGAACAATTCCTGCCTTGCTCCCAAGCTCTGCTTGGGAGTGCATATCTTCCAATGTTAATCGTTCTGAATTTATCGTTGTCAAGCAGGATATACACTCCCAAGCGGCAGTGCGCATCAGGATTATTTTTGTGTGATCGTTCGTATCACTTTGCACGGATTTCCCGCCGCAACAACGCCTTCCGGAATATCCTTAGTTACCACACTGCCGGCACCAATCACTGAACCTTTGCCAATGGTCACGCCCGCTAAAATAATGGCTCCACCGCCAATCCAGCAATCATCGCCAATTGTCACTGCCGCACAAAATTCTTTACCGGTTGCACGTTCAACCGGATCGAGCGGATGGGTGGTGGCATAGATTTGTACGTTGGGCGCAAACATCACCCGGTCGCCAATGCGCACTTCGGCTACATCCAGGATGATGCAGTTGTGGTTGGCATAAAATTTTTCACCCAGAAAAATATTGCTGCCGTAATCACAAAAGAAATGGGGTTCGATATAAGCGCTAGAGACCTGTCCGAACAGCTGCTGGTAAATCGGTTTGCGCGCTTTGGTTTGGTCGGCGCGCAAGGCGTTGAGTTGCTGGCAGAGCTGTTTGGCGCGTTTGCGTCCAGCCATTAATTCTGGCTCGAATGGGTTTGTTTCGTTAAACGGGTGCATGGATTAGCTCTCGTGCCGGGAATCTTTGGGGTAGAATGGGGTAAAACTTAAGTGGAATCATAGAGCAAGCCCAATGAGAACAAATGATATTTTTCGCAAAATTACCCAATCTTTAGTATTTGATACCGCCCGGATTCAGGCATTATTCGGCACCGCGAATATCGACCTGAGCGATAAAGAAGTCGCCAATCTGTTGAAAACTGATTATCAACCCGGTTTTGAAGCTATGCCGGAATATATCCTGATTATCTTCCTGAATAATTTGATCGATCAGGAGCGCGGTAAGAAAACGGATACCGAGGTGGAAGTCATTGAGAAACACGCCAAAATTTCCAATAACGATGTACTGAAAAAATTGCGCATCGCTTTTGTATTACATGAGCAGGATCTGCGCGATGCACTCAAGCTGGTGACCATTGAACTGACCAAATCCGATCTCGCTGCGCTGTTCCGCAAAGCGGGCCATGAACACTACAAAGCCTGCGATGATGAATTGGTGCTGGATTTTATTGAAGGAATTGGTTTGCTCTTACAGCAGAAAAAATCCGGGGTTTGATCGATGGGTGCACATGCTGCCGATAACGCGATTGTGGCCGATGTCGCCCGCTGGTTGAATGAGGTAGTGATAGGTTTAAATCTCTGCCCCTTTTCCGGTAAACCCACGCGTGAAAATCGCGTACGGTTTTTTGTCAGCAATGCAATTGACGATGAGGTATTGCTGCAGGATTTACAGCAAGAAATGGAGTTGCTCGACCAGAAACCAGCCAGCGAAATAGAAACCACGCTGGTTATTGTTCCTGATCACCTGCAAGATTTTTTTGACTACAACCAATTTTTAAATTGGACCGATCAATTGCTCAAACGCAACCGCTGGACCGGCGTTTACCAACTCGCCACCTTTCATCCACAGTACTGTTTTGCCCATGCTGAACCCGATGATGCCGAAAATCTCACCAATCGCGCGCCCTATCCAATCCTGCATATAATCCGTGAAGCCAGCTTGGAAAAGGCTCTGGAATATTTTGCGGATGTGGAAGAGATACCTGAAGTAAATAAGGCGCGGGCAGAAGGATTAACGGCGGAAGAGAAGCAGAAATTGTTTCCTTATTTGTTTTTGGGGAAATAATTTTTTTTCGCTCCCAAGCCCCTCGCGGAAATTTATAGGTTGTTTTCGTGGATCTGAGATATAAGCGTTCCCAAGCGGAGCTTGGTAACGAGGTGCGAGAAGGGTTTGGATATCGGGGACGTTAAATAGGTTTGCTGAAACAATCAATCAATGCCATTACCTTTTTTGCTTCGCTCACACCGCAAGGATTGTCCCGTTCACCGCGAAAATAACTGTTCACTTGTTCAATCATCGGCTGCTGGATGTGTTGTGGGTTGGGAATAATAATTTCCTGTTCGCCATCGGCATTGGTTAAACGAATGATTTGCTGACCAAAAAAATTAATCGTCAATTTACCACTTGTGCCGATAACTTCGCACAGATCACGGGTTTGGTTGGGTGTTACCGCAAAGTGCCAGCGGCCTTGTAGCAAAACACCGGATTGTAATTTTGCCCAGCCGTGTACTGTGTCATCGGCACTATTGAAGTGACGCTGGTTGTGGCCAAAACCGCTTGCTTGAACAACCGGGCCAAACCAATAGAGCATCAAATCTAATTGATGTGGTGACAAGTCATGGAATAAACCGCCACCCGACAGTGCGGGATTCACTCGCCAGTTATCATCCGTTTCGGTAATAATTTTTGATTTTGCTGGTTGCAGCATATCCAGCTGCACCATCAATGGTTCACCAATTGCCCCGGCGCGAATCAATTCCGCAACTTTCATAAAGCAGGGTACATAGCGGCGATAATGTGCAACGCTAACTTTGTTGCCGCTACTTTTTTCGGCGGCGATAATTGCATCGCATTCGGCAGCATTAAGGGTGACGGGTTTTTCGATGTAGACATTTTTGCCCGCATTCAACGCAGCGATTGCATAGTCTTTATGTTGTGCAGGCGGTGTGGCGATATAAATGGCATTGATGTTGGGATCGGTGAACAGTGCATCGGCATGGTCATGCCATGAATCTACATTGTGACGTATAGCGAAATCCCTGGCTCTTTCGCCGTTGCGGCGCATTACCGCCACGAGTTGTGAGTTGGGTGCTTTGTAAAATCCGGGGCCGCTTTTTAGTTCACACACATCGCCGACACCAATAATACCCCAGCGAATTATTTTTTCATCTGCTGTCATTTTTTACCCTATGGCACTAACGTAATCTTGTCTTTTTCAATCAAAATTTTGCGCTGCTTATAGAGCAGGCTCAATGCGTTTTTGTAATTACCTTTGCTGACATTAAATACTTTGTAAATCAATTCGGGTTCACTTTTGTCGGTCACAAAAGAAGTGCCGCCCTGGCGCTGCAAATCGGCGAGGATTTTTTCGGCCAGATCTTCTTTGCTATCGCGCGCTTGCGCTTGCAGGCTCAAATCGATTTTGCGGTCGGGACGGATGCTTTTAATAAAACCTTTGACTTTTTCCCCGTAGAGCAATGTGCGGAAGGCCTCATCGCGGAAGATCAAACCCAAATGCGTGTGGTTGATGACCGCCTTGTAGCCCATATCGCTGCGGCCACAAATAATTAAATCCACTGCTTGTTTTACACTCAAGCCACTCGCGCGCTCCTCCAGATGGCGACTCAATCGCGATGAAGCGGTAATGCGGCCAGTATATTCATCCAGGTAAATACACACTACGTAGGAGCGTCCGGCTTCCATAGGTTTGTGCTGTTCACCATAGGGAACCAGCAAATCTTTCGGCAGGCCCCAATCGAGGAAGGCGCCAACATTGTTCACTTCTTTTACTTCAAGAAATGCGCATTCCCCTACCATTGCTTTAGGTGTGAGAGTGGTGGCGATAATGCAATCGTCGGAATCCAGATAAATAAAGACATCCAGAATTCCGCCGATTTTCATATCGGCGGTGACGTAGCGCTTGGGCAATAATATGTTGCCAAACTTGCCACCATCGAGAAAAATGCCGAAATCGGTGTGTTTGACGATGGTTAAGCGGTTTTGTCGGCCAATTTGTAACATACTGAACTCATTCTCGCGGTTAGGTGCAGGTAAGGCTGTTGCATCAATAGTGCACAGTTTATTAGCTAGGCTGGGTTAAGGCCAGTAAAACTCCTGCCGCTGTTTGGTTTTCGTTTTTTCTCCAGTGAAGAGTTGTGATTTATGCAGTTATTTTCGTTTGACTATGGCAATCACCGATTTGGCGTCGATGCGACACCCGCGACCGGTGAAGAAATAGTCGCAGTTGATGGTGTGGTGGTTTCGCAGAAACGCAATTTTGGTATCGCCAGTGAGCATGAATTTGCCCTGATTAGTGTGGGTACAGTGAAATTGGTCTATGTGCTCAATATGCGCGCAGCTGATGTTAATTACGAACTTTGGGTAAACGGTGAGCGAGTATTGGAAGCGGCCGCGGTTGTATCGCTGGAGCAGCAAAATTCTTTCCATGCAGCACAGGAACAATCCGATCAGGTGGCCGTGCCAGCTGCTCCACCAACAAGGCCTAATTCCTGGCTCTCCATCGGTTTGGTCGCATTTAAACTTTTGAAAGCAGTGCAGGTTGTTAAAGTTGCACTGCTGGCCTCATCCGTTTCTGTATACAGTGTGATGTTTACGGTGGAGTTTGCACTGGCGTTAATCGGGGTATTGGTGTTCCACTAATACGGCCATTTGCGCGCGATGAAGAAATTCGGGCTGCCCACCAAGGGAATGTATTTAATCCCGTTTGTCGGTGGCCTTGCTGTGGGCGATATGCCTAAATCGCGCTGGCAGGATGTTTATATTTCAATGATGGGGCCGGTGTTTGGCCTGTTCATGACGGTTGCGTTTTATATCGTGTATCTCATTACTGAAAGCCATTTTGCCGGATTGGTTGCTTCTACCAGTGCGCTATTAAATTTATTTAATTTAATTCCAGTCTATCCATTGGATGGTGGCCGTGTAGTTAAATCCCTGGTATTTTCCGGCCGCAATTATCTAGCCTTGGTTGCACTCCTGGCGATTTCTGCTGCCTGTTTTGTAATGGCCTGGAAGCTGGGGTTTTATTTCATCACTTTTTTTATTGTGTTGGGTGTGGTTGATATTGTTGCGGGTTGGCGTGTTGGGCTTGCAGAAGATCTTGCACCTTTAAATCCGTACGGCATTTGGTTCTCAGTGCTCTGGTATCTGGTTGTTGTCGCGCTGTTTTTGGGGATGATTTTATTGATTGCACAAAGCGGGCTGCCGGGTTCGGAAATTGCGCTGAAAGTGTTGGCTTCTTGATCAAAGACAACTGAAATCTTTACAAATAAAAAATCAAGGTTATTGGATTTTTTTTAGTCACAGTTTCGTGATTCTCCACTTAATAGTGACCTACAAAACTTATCCTTAAGCTCACTGTCATCTTAATCTTCCATTTGTCGCTTCAAATGTCAACTATAAAAAATACGCATTAGCGCGTGTCTTTTATAGTTGATGCGCGTCGCACAACAGTTTTTATTTTCCTGTTCTAAACTTGGGCGAGGCAAATCGCCTTACCGGTTAGCCAAATAATGACGTTCCGGTCTATTCATAATTAAGAAAAGGAAACGCTTATGCACGCGCATCTAAAAAAACTTCCTATCGCCAAAAAAATTCTTTCATCTGCTATTAGTGCTATCGCGCTTATTTCCCTGAGTGGCTCACTTTATGCCCAAATTGGCAGTGCCAG
>JAJQJO010000171.1 GCA_021323495.1 Cellvibrio sp.
CTGCCAAAACCTTCGGGATAAAATATTTATTGGGGATCCACCAACCCGACAGCAAAATTGAGCGGCGCATGGAGCAATATCCCGCCATCCACCATTTTGATGAAATCATGCCTCCGGTAAATTGATCCATGAACAAACAAAAAACCGAACCCGAAGATAATGACGATAAAATCCGCATCGACAAGTGGCTCTGGGCTGCCCGCTTTTACAAAACCCGCATGCTCGCCAAACAGGCGATCGATGGCGGGAAAATTCATTGTGATGGCCAGCGCGTAAAACCAAGTAAAGAAGCCGTGATTGGCCTGGAATTAACCATCCGTCAGGATTGGGATGAAAAAACCGTAATCATAAAAGCTTTATCTGCCCAGCGGCGCGGCGCGCCTGAAGCCGCCTCGCTTTATGAAGAAACGGAAGCGAGCAAAACCCTGCGCGAAAAACGTGCGGCGGAACGTAAAGCCGGGCTGGGAAATTACATTATCAGCGACCATCGCCCTACCAAAAAAGAACGCCGCCACATTCATCGCTTTCAGCGCGTGAATTTATTAGGTGATGAAAATTAACATCAAGAGATCAAGCAATGCCAAGCAATGATTTACTCCACCGTTTTTTGTTCGATGACTGCGACATTCGCGGTGAGATTGTCACCCTGGGTGATAGCTATCGCGAAGTCCTAAGCCATAATCCACAACAACCTGCTATCCATCGCCTGCTCGGCGAATTTCTAGCGGCAGTGGGATTACTATCCAGCACATTAAAATTTGATGGCAAAATTATTTTGCAGGCACGCGGCGATGGTGCGATTTCAACCATTATGGCCGAGTGCAACCATCACAATAGTTTACGTGGCATTGTGCGCTTGAATAACGATATTGAACTCAGTGAAGAACTGGCCACAACAGGGAATTTACAACAATTGCTTGGCAATGGAGTGCTCGTAATTACCATTGAGCCACAACGCAGCGAAAATTTTGGCGGCGTAATTGAACGCCATCAAGGAATAGTTCCAATGGATGCGGAGCACTTGTCCGGCTGCCTGGAACATTATTTCCAGCAATCAGAACAGCTTGCGACCAAAATGTGGTTTGCCGCCAATCAAGACAGCGTGACCGGATTTTTAATCCAGGCATTGCCACAACAATTAATCACCAATGAAGAAGACAATCGCGATAAATGGGAAACCATAGTGATGCTGGCCGATACGGTGAAAAATGAAGAGCTGCTGGAATTGGACCACCCCAACGTTCTGTACCGATTGTTTAACGAACACCCGTTGCGCTTGTATGAGCCCAAGGCGCTGCACTTCGCCTGCAGCTGTTCCCGTGAACGCAGCGCCAGCGCACTGTTATCGATTGGTAAAGAGGAAGTAGAAGCATTGCTGATCGAGAAAGGCAGCATTGATATCGACTGTCAGTTTTGCAACCAACATTATCACTTTGCGGCTGATGATGTGCGCAAACTTTTGGGTGGGGAAATACTGCATTAACTTTTTTATTCCTCATGCTCACCCGGTGAGCATGAGCATTAAACCAAAAGATCCAGCGCTAAAACCCCGAGCAAACCCACCACACCTACAATGGTTTCCATTAGCGACCAGGATTTGAAGGTATCTTTTAAACTCAAATTAAAATATTCCTTATACATCCAGAAGCCCGAATCGTTAACATGGGAACACATCAAACTACCTGCTCCAATCGCCAATACCATCAAATTCGGATCAGCTCCGGTGAGGGGAATAATTGGTGCTACGATTCCTGCTGCGGTCAATCCTGCAACCGTTGCAGAACCTAATGCAATACGAATGACTGTTGCAATCAACCATGCCAATACCAGCGGATTAAGTGCGATATTTTCCAGTGAATGTGCCAATTGCTCGCTGACACCACTTACCACCATCACTTGTTTAAGTGCTCCTGCACCGGCGACTATTAATAAAATCACCGCGATATCTTTAATCGCATCACTATAAATATTCATTACACGGCCAATACTCATCCCTCGCTTTAATCCCAACGTAACTGTCGCTATTGCGAGTGCAATCATCAACACGATCATCGAGTTACTGAGCAGTTTTATTAACGGCGTTTCTGCAATTGCCGCTGGCAAGGTATAAATAGCAATGCTGCTCAGAGCAATTAATAACACCGGCAATAGAGCGGTTATAAAACTATTGGTGACGCCGGGCAATTCATTTTCCGGTAAATCCGCGGGTTTAAAAGTCGCCATAGGTGTACTTGGGATTGATTTTAAACTCGATGAAAAAATCGGCCCCGCAATAATCATGGTGGGGATGGCCACTATGATCCCGTAAAACAGCGTGGTGCCCATGTTCGCCCCAAATTGCGGAATTAATGCAACAGGTGATGGATGGGGTGGCAGGAAACCGTGCGTAACAGAAAGTGCAGCCAACAGGGGAATGCCTAAATACACCGCAGGTAATTTGGTTTGGTACATCACCGAAAATACCAGCGGCACCAACAGCACGAAACCGACGTTATAAAACAACGGGATACCAACAATAAAACCCGTTAGCATCAATGCCCAGGTAATATATTTTTGTCCGCACCATGCCATTAAGCTACGACTGATTTGCTGCGCAGCGCCCGACTCCGCCACCAACTTTCCAAACATAGCACCGAGGCATAAGATAATCGCCAACGAGCCCAGCATTGCGCCAATTCCTGCCTCAATGGTTGCAGGAATTTTATCAAGCGGAATTCCCAACATAATCGCCGCAGAAATTGCGGAGACCAGGAAAGCAAGGAACGGATTAAGTTTTAAGCCGGTGATCAGCACCACCAATATCAGGATTGCAATAACGACTGCAGCTATAGCCATAGTGTTTCCTTATTATTTGTTATTTTTTGCAGATACAAAGACAGGATATATTAAAGTTTTCGGGCGCGAAATTTCCGTCCTTTTAATTTCCCCTGCTGCAATTGCTCCAGTGCTGCACGCGCAATACTTTTGTCCACTGCCACATACGCAGAAAAATCAAACATATCGATTTTTCCAATTTTTTCAAACGGTAAACCCGCATCTTTGGTTAAGGCGCCAATAACATCGCCGGGGCGCAATTTATCTTTTTTGCCGCCATCAATATGCAGGGTCACCATCGCGGGTAATGGCAGGGATTTTTTATCCGCTGGCGGTAGCGGCTCCAGCGCAATCGACTGTTTCATATAATCTTCAAGGCGATTGATTTTATGAACTTCTTTTTGCACCACCAGATTCAACGCCAAACCCGACTCACCAGCACGGCCAGTAC
This sequence comes from Cellvibrio sp., assembly GCA_021323495.1. Taxonomy (GTDB): domain Bacteria; phylum Pseudomonadota; class Gammaproteobacteria; order Pseudomonadales; family Cellvibrionaceae; genus Cellvibrio. The sequence continues at coordinate 3,266 of JAJQJO010000171.1, forward strand.
GGCCAATGCGATGCACATGCACTTCGCTGTCACGCGCCAAATCCACGTTAATTACCGCATCCAAACCTTTGATATCAATGCCGCGTGCGGCCACATCAGTGGCGATCAATACCGAACAGCTCTTATTGGCAAAGCGCACCAATACCTGGTCGCGCTCCTTTTGCTCCAGATCTCCATGCAGCGTCAACGCATTTACACCTTGGCCGCGCAAATAATCCAGCAGTTCGTCGCACGCTACTTTGGTATTACAAAACGCAATCGATGTTTCTGGCTGGAAATGGGCGAGCACTTGCAAGACCGCAGGATAAGTTTCATCGTCCGCGCGCAATTCATAAAAATGCTGTTCAATCTGCGCATCGTTATGGATGGATTCAACGCTCACCATTTGTGGATCGCGCTGGCAGCGTGCGCTGATTTTTTTAATATCGTCAGGGTAGGTGGCGGAAAACAATAAAGTTTGGCGATCCTCGTTACAGGCTGCAAGTACCGCATCTATATCTTCAGAAAATCCCATTTCCAACATACGGTCAGCTTCATCCAGCACCAGCTGGTTGACGCTATCAAGTTTTAACGTACCTTTGGCGATATGGTCAACAATGCGCCCGGGTGTACCCACCACAATATGTGCGCCCCGCTCAAGCGAGCCGATTTGTGGACCAATCGAGACACCGCCACAAAGCGTTAATACTTTTACATTGTGGGTCAGGCGCGCCAGGCGGCGGATTTCTTTAGCGACCTGATCAGCAAGCTCCCGTGTCGGGCAGAGCACCAATGCCTGCACACCAAAAAACCGTACATTTAATTTTTCCAGCAACGCGATACCAAACGCCGCTGTTTTTCCACTGCCGGTTTTTGCCTGGGCGATAATATCCCTCCCCTGCAAAACCAGCGGCAAACTCTGCGCCTGGATAGGGGTCATTTCGTTATAACCGAGTGACTCGAGATTGGCGAGCATATCAGCGCTGAGCGGTAATGATGAAAAAGCAGTAGCAGTCACAGGAATACCAATGAAATAAATAATTGCGTGGATAATAGCGGCAGAATACCAGTAAAATCCCGTCAAGTCGCCCATCGATACGGGCCAAGCGAGCTATCGGATTAGATTATTTTTATGAACTCTCACTGTTTACTGAAGTTTGTTGCAGCATGGTTATTGATTGCAGCTGTTAGTACTGAAGCACAGCAAGATCCCGATAAGAAATGGGAACTCGGACTAGGGGTAGGTGCAGTAGCCGGGCCTGATTACCGCGGCTCGGATGAATACCGCAGTTTTATTAGCCCCATTCCCTATATTGTTTACCGTGGAAAAATTATTCGCACGGACCGTGAAGGCATTCGCGGCAATTTTTTACGCACAGATCAATATGAATTTACCTTTAGTGCCGGAGCTGCAATTACTCCCGACGCAGACCAGAATAAACTGCGCAACGGCATGCCGGAATTGGGCTCAACCCTGGAGATTGGACCGTCATTCAATATTAATTTAACCGGCGTAGATTTTTCGCGCGGTTGGCATATGCAGATTCCCTGGCGCGCGGTATTTGCCATAGATGCCGGTGAATCCGGCTATATCGGTTCAGTATTTCAACCACAACTTGTTTATCGCAACAGACTCAATAAATGGACATTTACCTATCGCGCAGGCGTGACCTATGCAAGCGATGATTATCATGATTATTACTACAGCGTAAATCGACAATATATCACCGAGACCCGTTATTATTTTGAAGCAGACGGTGGTTACAGTGGCTGGAATAACCATATGGCGCTGAGCCGTAGCTTTAATTACAACGGCGCTAAAACTCGTCTCGCATTATTTATTCGCTACGACAATATGAGCGGCACCGATTTTAAAGAAAGCCCACTGGTGGTAACTGACCACTCTTATCGCGGCGGCGTTGCTTTTATTTGGGTAATAAAATAATTGTTTGCACTATTGCTACAACCGCTTTAATAACCCCAGGGTTTTTATTAGCGGATTAGCTTCAAACAGCCCCGATGCCTGTGCCAATCTCCATATTTCATAAGGCGCGCGCCCCCCATCAAGGGGATTGGGAAATACATCATGAATTGCCAGCCAACCACCGCGGACTATATGAGGCGCCCAGGCACGATAATCGGTTAATGCGGCCTCCATACTGTGGCCACCATCGATAAACACCATACTTAAAGGTGTCGTCCAATAGCGCGCAGCTAATTGCGAGGGTGCCACTATGGGAACCACGCAATCTTCTAATTGCGCGCGCGCCAAGGTATCGCGAAACTCGCGGAAGCTGTCCATCTTGCCGCATTGCCTATCGTAAAGTGCAGGGTCATGATATTGCTCGCCTAACTGATGCTCTTCCGAGCCACGATGATGATCTACCGCGAATAGAACGTTATTATTTTTTTTGCAAGCACTACCAATATAGACCGTCGATTTACCGCAGTAGCTGCCAATTTCCAAACAGGGGCCGAGCCTCGCGACCATCGTGGCCTGCTCATACAAAGCAGCGCCCTCTTCCACATCCAAAAAACCTTTTACTGAATTTATATCAATTGGCAGCATTGTCATTCTCACTCATAATCACGGTGCTTATTCTAACAGACAACTACAATCAATCGACATCAAAGCCCTTTTTAACAAGCGAACCAGCCCATGCGCCGCAGCAGTACACCTTACTTAATAAAACACCTTTATAAAATCATCAATCACTGGTACGTAGAGCGATTCATTGCGCCGCAGTTTGATAGCCTGGGCAGCATTCCTGAAATAGCCCACCCACGCAGCCTCGTAATTTTTGGCCGCAATATTCATTTAGGGAAATATGCACAGATTATTTGCGCGAGCGATAACTGTGTACGCCTTACCAGTTGGCCGAGCAAACAAGCCGACGCAGAAATTGTCATTGGCGATTACTGTTTAATTTCACCTGGCGTGCGCATCTCTGCGGCAAAATCAATTCGTATTGGCGACAATTCTATGCTTGCGGCTAATGTCATTATCAGTGATAGCGACTGGCATGGGATTTACAATCGCGTTCGTCCCTTTCGTTGTACCAAACCTGTAATAATTAAAAACAATGTATGGCTGGGTGAGCGGGTGATCGTAACCAAAGGAGTCACTATTGGTGAAAATTCTGTTATAGGTGCCGGCTCGGTTGTAACAAAAAATATTCCTGCAAATTCCGTAGCTGCTGGCAACCCGGCACGGATCATCAAAACTATTAACCCGAAACGCAGGATGTTAAAACGCGAATTATTATTTAAGGATGCAGAACATTATTTTTATAATCAGGACCAGCTGGATAAATTTATGCTCGGCAATAACCACTGGCTAAACTGGTTACGCAGCCTGTGGAAACCCAACCAACAGGATTAGCAGCGTGAACTTATTTCCGGCTTGAATCCAATCGATTAACCGTTCCTAATGCAACGGCTACCAACGTTTCCGTGGCGTGGCCTTCCGGGTATTCACGGGTAAATACCTTGCATTCACATACAACTTGCCGGCTGCCAACTGAAATAGCTTTCGCTCGTGCAACTACCGTATCACCAACTGCCGGCCTTATATAGTTCACTTTTAATTCCGAGGTTACACAATCCCCGACCTCAGAAGCGGCGGCATAGGCCAGACCTATATCTGCCATATAACTAATTACCCCGCCATGAATCGCGCCAAAATTTTGCTTATATTCATCTTTAATTGGCAAAGACAAAACAACTTCCCCACTTTCTGCCGATTCAAATTCGGTTCCCATAAAGCAACTAAAAGGTTGCTGCGATAGACTTTTTTTCCCCAACGCTAAAAGATCGTACATGCCTACTAGCCTTATTTAGTAAAAACACCATATGGACATCAAATTAAATGCAAATTATTATAGCTCACCGCATAGAAATAAACTAACAAACAACAAGGAAAGAAAAATGTATTGTTTATGCTCGGATAAGTCTTTTGACGAAATCATTTCATTCCAATCCCAAGTAAAGTTACCCGCTGATATACTTTTAGAGACATTTACGTCTTGCACTTCAACAGGATGCGGCTCCTGCATAGAACCGCTTAAAACTGAACTTGCTGCCCACAATTTGCTTATCAATAATAATGGGGAGCTTATCTAATCATGCTATTCCCAAAACTATTTATCGATATGGAAAAATCCCGCTGGAATCTCTCTACCGATATTCCATGGCAAAGCTTCAATGCAGGGAAACTCAGCGACCGCCAACTACATGGCATAAAAATGAATGCTTTATTGGAGTGGGCGGCCATGCCCACTGCAGAAATGTTTTTACGGGATAATCCTGAAGATCCGGACTTTGCGGCCTTTATTTCAATATGGTTTTTTGAAGAACAAAAACATAGCCTGGTATTGCTGGAATATCTGCGACGCTTTGCCCCCGAATATTTGCCCACAACAGAAGAGCTCAATGCAGTCAGGTTTCCGTTTGACCAAGCCCCGCCACTGGAATCCCTGGCCCTGCATTTCTGCGGCGAGGTGCGATTAAACCAATGGTATAGATGCGCAGGGGAATACCACACCGAACCGGTTATTAAAAAAATTTATTCCATTCTCGCCCAGGACGAAGCCAGGCATGCACGCGCCTATTTCCACTATATGCAGCGCGCGATATCCATAACAGGTAATAAAGCAAAGTTACATTTTGCGAAAATTGGCGT
>JAJQJO010000172.1 GCA_021323495.1 Cellvibrio sp.
TCCTTGAGTTGGTTGCGCGCAACCAGGTCATCAAGCAGTGCCAACCCTTGTGCCGGGCCATCGCGGTGTGCAATAGCCACCGCGCGATTGAGTTCGATTACCGGTGATGGATGACGGAATAACAACAAATCATAAAAGCCGACAATTTCCTCCCAATCGGTTTGCGCAAAATCCGGAGCTTCCGCATGCAGTGCGGCTATCGCAGCTTGCAGGCAATAAATATCGGCGCTACCGCTACTCAATGCGCGCTCGATCAGACGCGCCCCCTCGGCAATTTGTCTCTTATCCCACAAACCCCTATCCTGATCTTCCAGGCGAATTAAATCGCCTTTGCTGTCCATGCGTGCGTTGCGCCGTGAGTCCTGGATTAACATTAACGCCAACAGACCCAGCACTTCCGGGTCGGGTAATAAATTGGCGAGCAAACGCCCGAGGCGGATTGCTTCCTGTGCGAGTTCCTGGCGAATCAATTCATTGCCGGATGAAGCGGAATAGCCTTCATTGAACATCAGGTAAACCACGTGTAGCACTGCATCCAATCGGTCGGGCAATTCGTTGCGCGCCGGAATTTCATAAGGGATATTGGCATCGCGGATTTTATTTTTAGCGCGCACGATACGTTGTGCCAAAGTGCTGGGCGAGGTTAAAAACGCGCGCGCAATTGCCTCGGTAGTGAGCCCACAAATTTCGCGCAGGGTAAGTGCCATTTGCGCTTCCGGTGCGATGCTTGGATGGCAGCAGGTGAAGATAAGGCGCAACTGGTCATCTTCAATATGCTCGTCAGACCATTCTTCTGCAGCGCTGGCCATCTCTTCCAATTCTTCAGCAACGTCGTCCAATGAAGTATTAAAACGCGCGCGACGGCGGATATGGTCAATCGCCTTGAAACGCCCGGTAGATACTAGCCAGGCGCGCGGATTGTGCGGTACGCCGTCCACTGGCCACTGTTGCAGGGCAGCGGCAAAGGCATCCTGCAAGGCCTCTTCGGCGAGGTCAAAATCTTTTAACAGGCGAATGAGCGTAGCCAGCACGCGCCGTGATTCGTTGCGGTAAAGTCCATTGATCAGAGCTTCAATACTGGCGGGCATAAATTGTCTCGGTTGATTCCATCAGGCGTTACAAGAGTCGTCGACAAACAGGGTGGCGATAGCGGCGAGGACCATAAACGCACCGGCGCAGACCAGTGCGTAAATTGGCTGGCCACCAAACAATTTGCTTACCACCAGGGCGAGTATGCTGGAGGCAAGTATCTGGGGTATGACAATAAAAAAATTATAAATGCCGGCATACGCTCCCATCTTGGCGGGTGGCAGGGCGCTGGTCAGTATTGCCAGCGGTAAAGCCAGGATCGACGCCCAGGCAAAACCAACGCCAACCATTGCGAGCAATAGCCAGTGCGGATCGCGGATAAACAAAAAGGAAATCAGGCCCGATGCTCCCAGGCAGAGATTGATCATATGGGTAATTTTGCGATTGGTCTTGCGTACCAGCAGGGGGATGGCAAGCGCCGCGAGTGCCGCAAAACCATTATAGGCCGCAAACAAAACCCCCACCCAATCGGCTCCCTTATTGTAAGCGACGGAGGTTGGATCGGTGCTGTGATAATGATGCGCGGTCACCGCTGCCGTGGTGTATATCCACATTGAAAAAAGCGCAAACCAGGACAGGCACTGCACGATTGCTAACTGCCTCATGGTGCGCGGCATCAGTACTATATCGCGGGTGATGTGATAGAGCGCGTTGTCGGTGCGGCCGCTGTTTTGCAATGCCCCTGCCGCAAGCTGCAAGAGCCCGAAGAGCGCAATACCGAAGCTGAGGGTAAAAAGTTTGGCGTCGAGTCCGATTGCCGAGATGAGTATGCTGGCAAGAGTGCCTGCGCCTAAAAAGATCATGCCCCAACGGGTAAAGCCCGGGTAATGTTGCTCACCTGGGTCGGCTTGCTGTTCATTCCGCCAGCGTTGGAACGCGGCCATTTGTGCCGGGCTGTATTCGCGGGTGCGGTAGCTTGACCAGAGCAGGCTGAGCATCAAGATCGCCGCACCTATGTAAAACGCGTAAGTTACCGAAGGCGGTACCTGCCCTTGTGGGGCGGTGTTAGCGATATCCAGCCAGTTATTCAGGATCCACGGCAAAGCCGAGGCCACCACCGCGCTCACCCCGATAAAAAAGCTTTGCATGGAGAACCCGGCCGACCGCTGCTCATCCGACAGCATATCGCTCACCAATGCGATGGAGGGGGCAAGGGCGATATTGAGCGAGGCATCCAATACCCAGAGCATTCCAGCGGCAATCCAGAGTTCCGGAGAGTTAGGCATCACTAGCAGGGCCAGCGTCGCGGCTATTGCACCATACAAAATATAAGGGCGACGGCGACCCTGGCGATGCCAGGTTCTGTCGCTCATATAGCCAATCACCGGCTGGATCAACAGGCCGGTTACAGGAGCTGCTACCCAGAGGATGGGAATCTCTTCAATGGGCGCACCGAGGATCTGGAAAATGCGGCTGACATTGGCGTTTTGCAGGGCGAATCCAAACTGGATACCGAAAAAGCCAAAGCAGAGGTTCCATATCTGCCAAAAACCGAGTTGCGGTTTGTGCTTCATAAATCATGTCTTATTGAGGCAACGCATATTGTTTCTATTGCCTGGAGTTGTGGACAGATTATAGCGATAAAAGTCAGCGATAAAAGTGTTGTCGGGCAGGCCTGGCCGCGGTGCGGATGATACTTCTGCCGACCCGCGCGGGTACCCTTGGCTGGAGCCATAGCTATCGGTGTCAGGGAGCGGGTGTGCCCGGTGGGACGAGGATATGATTGGCCGCGTAGCAGCGCCAGGTTAATTATAAAAGTGAAACTCTGCCCACAAGGGTTTATCCATTCATCAATATTCGATGGGTTTTATTTTTTTGCGCGCTGTACATAGTCTGGCCAAACCTTCCTGCATGACTTTACCTGTCCATTTATTTCCGGAAAACATTCCCAATGTTGGATGATGCTAACGAATGACTATTTTTTTTCGGTCGGTAAAATCATTATTTATGTGAAAATGTTTTTCCGGAAATTATTATTTTTTAAATTAAAAATTATTGTTTTTTTGGTCTGAAATCGTTTTCAGAAAATTGAAAACGATTTCTTTTTTGTGCTAATCAAATTACCTATAGACATGGTGCAAAAATCATCTCTAAGATGTTTAAAGTTGATTTTTCAAATTGATTTTTCAAGTTGAGCAGTCGGCAGGGAGTGCATTGATCCAGGGAGCGGAATAATAATTGTTGTTATAGTTAGTAGCAGTTATAGGAAGCCATAAGATCGCCAAAAAATAATTTCATAAACCGGTAAACGGAGAAGTTCATGAACAATAATCGAAATTTTAAGAAAAAACTTATTGCGAGTGCGATAGCGTCATATGTTGTTTTGGGTGTGGGTACACAGGCACTCGCGCAAAGCGAAGATGGCACGGTCGAGGAAGTAATTGTGACCGGCGTACGGGCTGCCTTGATATCAGCAATGGAGACCAAACGCGATGCTACCGGCGTCGTTGATGCAATTAACGCACAGGATATTGGCAAATTTCCTGATACCAACCTTGCAGAATCTCTGCAGCGTATTCCGGGTGTATCGATTAACCGTGAAGGCGGTGAAGGAAAGTATGTGACGGTGAGGGGGTTCGGTCCAAGGTTTAACGTGACCACTTTGGATGGTCGTCAGTTGACATCAGAAAACATCAACCGTGATTTCGAGTTTGATACCTTGGGCTCGGAAATGATCAGTGCCCTGGTCATTAATAAAACCGGTTCTGCGATTGCCGAGTCTGGTGGTATCGGTGCTGTAGTTGATATACAAACGGCACGTCCTTTTGATGTAGGTAATAAAGTTGCGGGTACGTTAAAGGCCAATTATGAGACTCTATCGGAAGATACAACACCACAAGGATCAATTCTCCTGAGTCGAAAATTTGCAGACGATGCGTTAGGCGTTTTACTTTCCTATAATCACTTTGAGCGCGACTCCGACGTTAACCGTGTCACTAATGCGAACTGGGCGCGCGTCGAAGCAAACTCCGGATCTAATTTATATCCGGACGAAACTGAATTGCGTTCTAACGCCAATCCTGACGGACGCTTATATCTTCCGCAAAACCATTTCATACAACAACAACGGGACCAGCGTACGCGTGACAACGCAAACCTGGTGCTGCAATTTGCGCCCACCGATGCGCTCACTGTAACTGCCGATGTACTTTATTCTGACTACGAACTCCTGCGCGACCAAAACATGTTGGTGCATTGGTTTGGTAGCCGACCAAGCTGGCGGGATGTCGTTGCCGATGAAAACGGAACGGTTACCCACTTTATCGCCGATAGGCGCGAAGGTGAAGGCGCCGTACAAGCCACCGAATTTAATGCAATTAAAGAAAACCGCACGTCGGATACCCTGGTGGGTGGTATCAATGCCCAGTGGGAAGTCAGTGATAACCTGAGTTTGGTTGTTGATGCCTACCGATCCAAATCTGAATACGAAGATCCTATGGGCTTTGGAAACTCACAGGTGACGATGGGTTATCGTAACCGACTCACCTGGGATCTTGATTTCGGTTTTATCCCGGCTATATCGGGATTCGAATCAGCCACAGGCTCCGTAGCTTATCAGCCGGACGCGAGTGGAAATTTAACCATCCCTAATAGTGATTATCTTGATCCAGCCAACCTGCGTCCGGGTTTTACCATTCGTAATGGCCGCATTGTCGAAGATACGATTGACCAAATTAAATTTGGCGGTGTTTTTGAATCGCAAGAAGAAACCGGCCTGGTGAAAGCGGATTTTGGTCTCTCCTTGAAAGCGCGTGAAAAAGCGCGGCAACAATTTACCACCGGGCGCGGACTTACTACGACAGAGGCTGCCACCGTTGCGGCCAATGAACCCAGGGCCTACGTCGGTCCGGGTGCAACCTTAAACTGTATGTTTTGTGGTGGGGAATTTTTCTGGACCGAGATAACTCCACCGACAGTGACTGTCCTGGATGCCGGGTCGGATTATCTTAGTGGTGTAAGTGGCAGTGGCAATATACAAACGCAGTGGTTGCAATTCGACCATGATGAATTCCGTGAAATTTATGAAGGGCATGTGGGCGTTCCGTTCACCACAGCGAAAGTTCCTTCGGAGTCTTACAATATTGAGGAGGACATACTCGCGCTCTATACCCAGCTTGAATTTGCGGGAGATGTGGGTGGATATCCGTTCGGTTTTGTAACCGGACTTCGCTATGAAAAAACCGATCTGACTATCAGCGGTAACCTTGCATCAATTCTTAGAGTGGAGGCGGAAGGTGCGGAAGTGTTGAATGAAGTCCTCACTCCGGTTACGCCGACAAAACTGGAATCTGATTACGCGATGTTTTTACCAAACGTCGATTTCAAGATTGATCTTACCGATGATTTGGTAAGCCGTTTTGCTTACTCCAAAACGATCACGCGTCCTTCCATGCAGGAGTTGCGGCCAAACCTTGAATTCAGGGATCTCAAACAAAATGGCCCTTATCCGGCAACGGCTGGCAATCCCGATTTGAAGCCACTCGAGTCAGATAATATCGATCTCTCCATTGAGTGGTATTACGGCGAGGGTAGTTACGCGTCCGCTGGCTTCTTCTACAAGCAAGTTGATAACTTTATCGTTGATGCTACGACCGGGCAGACCTTCATTGGCGAAAATGGAACACCAATCACCGACCCTGCTACGGGGACATTAACATCCATTCCGGTAGGTGGCGCGCCATCGGATATTATTGATCCAAACGATCAGGTGATAGAGTTTGCTGTAACTAAACCATCGAATGTTGAAACTGCGGATGTTGATGGTTTTGAATTTGCCGTTCAGCACATGTTTGGTGACACTGGTTTTGGTGCGATTGCAAACGCGACCTTTGTCAGCACCAATGCCGAGTACGATACCAAAAGTTTTGACCAGGGGTTTGCATTGGTAGGATTGAGCGATTCCTACAATCTTGTCGCTTTTTATGAAAATGAAAAGTTTGAAGTGCGCCTGGCCTATAACTATCGCGATAAATTCTTGCAATCCCTTGATCAGGGCGGCGTGGCCGAGCCAACATTTGTCGACGACTATGGGCAATTCGACCTGAGTGCGAGTTACAACCTGACCGACAATGTCTCGATATTTTTTGAAGGTATAAATCTTACCGGTGAAGAAACTCTCTGGCATGGACGTTTCAGCAATCAATTCTTGCTTGCCGAAGAAAGTGGTTCACGTTACACCCTGGGTGTGCGTGCATCTTTTTAAGATAGAAAACGGGGCCTGAAAAGGCCCCGGTTTTATATGTTAACAATAATAAAGGCGTCTGGATGAAAGCTGTCTAATCGTAGGGGCTGCATAATGATAAACGACGACGTAAAACATGTAGTGATTGTTGGTGGCGGTACGGCGGGTTGGATCACGGCAGGAGTACTCGCTGCAAAATGTGTGAAAGAACACGGTCGCGATTTAAAAATTACCCTGATCGAATCCTCGGCCATTGGCACTATTGGCGTTGGTGAAGGCACTTGGCCGTCATTAAGAACAACCCTGCAGACTATGGGAATATCTGAATCCGAATTTGTTCGTAAATGCGACGCAACTTTCAAACAAGGTGCCTGCTTTAAAAAATGGGTCGATAATAGTGAAGGCGATGCTTATTACCATCCCTTGATGTTGCCTTCCAATCCTGGCCCGCTCAATACCATAATTCGCAAATTGAATAATGAATCGAGTAGCCAGGATCTTTCCTACTCCAATATGCTATGTAGCCAGGAAGCGGTTTGTGAACATGGATTGGCACCCAAGGATATTACCACGCCGGAATACCAGGGAATTTTAAACTATGCCTACCATCTCGATACCAATAAATTTTCAGTATTTGTTAAAGAGCATTGCATTAGCAAATTGAATATCAACCATGTCGTTATGGACATTGTTGGTACTACGATTGGTGATGACGGGGAAGTCGGTTCGCTGCGTCTGGGCGATGGTACGGAATTGGCTGGTGACTTTTATATTGATTGTTCCGGTTTTGCAGGGCTGCTAATCGATAAGCATTTCAACGTTCCGTTCATAGATAAGAGCGATATTTTATTTTGTGATAGCGCGGTCGCAGTGCAATGCCCTTATGCTGGACAAGATAAATCTATTGCAAGTCACACCATTTCAACCGCGACAGGCTCCGGTTGGATTTGGGATATAGGTTTACAGAAACGACGTGGTATAGGACACGTTTATTCATCCAAATACATGAATGAGGGGGACGCCGAACGGGACTTGCGAAAGTATGTAGGCAAGCAAATGGACGAGCTCGATGTTCGGCATATTAAATACAGGCCCGGTCATCGTGAAAAGTTTTGGGTAAAAAATTGCGTAGCGGTGGGGCTTGCGGCAGGGTTTGTGGAGCCGCTTGAGGCTTCGTCTATCCTGCTTGTAGAGATATCCGCGTATTGGATTGCGGAAAAATTACCGCGTCAAAAAACCGGTTTTGCTAATTGTGGAAAACAATTCAATGACGCTTTTAGCTATCGCTGGGATACGATCATCGAATTTCTGAAGCTTCACTATTGTATTTCCAGGCGCATCGATACCGATTTCTGGCGAGACAATACCCATCCCAATTCCATTCCTGCAGCGCTAATGGAAAAACTGAATCTGTGGCGTGAGCAATGCCCATCAGTGGTAGATTTTTTAAACCGCGCTGACGTTTTTCCTTTTGAAAGTTACTGTTATATCCTCTATGGCATGAAATTCAAAACGGCAACTTATGCCATTGGTGATGCCCATTTAAATGTGCTGGAGAAAAAAATCCATTACCAGCAACGTAATATGGCCGCGCTAATTAATTCATTACCCAA
>JAJQJO010000173.1 GCA_021323495.1 Cellvibrio sp.
GACATTGTAGATAAACATGGCTTTTAACTCACCATCTTTAACGCCTTGGGCAATACAACCTATACAGGTTTTACCTTTGGTAAAAGGGCCAAGGCTGGCCGGATCGGGTAACAATGCTTTCAAAAATTGCAACGGAACGATTTTACGGCCTTCGAACGTGATGGGATCAATGCTGGTCATTCCTACGTTGCGCAATACTTCCAGGTGTTTTAAATAATTATCTGAAAACGTCATCCAGAAACGTGCGCGTTTAATTTCGGGGAAATGCTTGACCAAAGATTCCAGTTCTTCGTGGTACATCATGTAAATTGTTTTAGAGCCGATTTCCTCGGGGAAATCAAATATACGATCAACACTGAGTGGCGCAGTCTCCACCCAAGTACCGTTTTCCCAGTAGCGACCGTTTGCAGTTACTTCGCGGATATTGATTTCCGAATTGAAATTGGTCGCAAACGGCAAGCCATGATCGCCAGCATTGCAGTCAATAATATCTAAAGAATGGATTTCATCGAAATGATGTTTTTTTAGATACGCGGTATAAACATTGGTAACACCTGGATCAAAACCGGAGCCGAGTAACGCAGTCAAATTTTGATAGGGTAATGCCGCATTGATTACCAGAGCCGGTTTTTCAGCATTAATCAGGGCAATCAATTCCGGCACGCTATCCGCATCTACTTGCGCGGTTTTAATTGGGCGATTTAACTGTTCCGCAATCGCTTTGCATTTTGACTCTGTGCGACTCGCCAATACAATTTCACCAAACACCCCAGGCAACTGCGCGCATTTATGTACAACGACACCACCTACCCCACCCGCACCAACAACTAACACTTTTGCCATTAACCCTAACTCCAAACCAATCTATCAATATCTATTGAGTAACTCTCAACCTGATATTATTTCATAAATAATTCACTCCGCCGGCAGAGTTTCAATGTGAAAGGTAAATAGTAATTATTTTTCAAAATACGTGTATCCACGCAGCCCTTCGGAATAGGCCGCAAGCATTTTCTGGCGATCCACCAGGGTGATAAAACCATCGCGCACCGCCTGCTCTGCAGTCTGACGGAATTGTTCGTAAAGGTCGTCCGGATCATATTCTACGTAAGTCAGCACATCGGCAATACTATCACCATGTAATTCATGGACAAACTCGATACTGCCATCAGCATTGACGCGCACACTGGCAACATTGGTATCACCAAACAGATTATGCAGATCACCGAGGGTTTCCTGATAGGCGCCTACCAGGAATACACCCAGATAATATTCTTCATCTTTCCTGATTGAATGGAGCGCCAAGGTTGTAGATTCACCTTCAGGGCTGGCAAATTTTTGTAACTTGCCATCACAATCGCAAGTTAAATCAGCGATGATCGCCTGACGGGTCGGCTCTTCGTTTAAACGATGGATCGGCATTACCGGAAACACTTGCCCGATTGCCCAGGAATCCGGCAGCGACTGGAATACGCTGAAATTGCCGTAATAAATATCTGCCAATAATTGCGGCAAGCTTTCAAGCTCAGAGGGAATACGTTTCAGCTGTGGTAAAAGTGCAGCAATTTTTTGCAGTCCGGCCCAATAAATATTCTCGCCCAATACACGATGACGCAGGTTGATGCCGCCCGCATTAAATAAATCGCGGATCTTATCGCGATAATAAATAATATCGTTGTAAGACGCCTGTAAATTGCTAATGGAAATCACATTGAGTGTACGCCATAAATTAGCGATCATTTCATGGCAGTCTGCCGGTAATTCATCAGGCAAAGCTTTGGGCTCAAAATGGGTTACATCCAGAATATTAAATAATAATACGGCGGTGTGCGCGACCGTTGCACGACCTGATTCAGTTACTATCGTCGGATGCGGGATACCTTGGGCATCCAGGCTCTCCTGGATTGATTCGACTACGTCGGTGCAATATTCCTGCACAGAATAATTGCGGCTTTGGCCATTGGTGCTGCAAGTTCCATCATAATCAATTGCCAAACCACCGCCCAAATCAAGGTAGCCCAGCGGCGCGCCCTCGCCCACCAATTCAATGTAATAACGGCAAGCCTCCAATACCCCATCACGAATACTGCGAATATTGGGAATTTGTGAACCCAGATGAAAATGCAGCAGTTGGAAACAATGCAATAAATTGGCAGCGCGCAAGGTGTCTATTACGGTGACCAATTCATTGGTATTTAAGCCAAATAAACTGCGGTCCCCACTATCTTCACTCCAGTGACCTTCCACTTTAGTGGACAATTTCAAACGCACACCGATTAGCGGCTCGATACCCAATGTGCGGCTGCGCTCAATTACAGACTGTAATTCAGTGAGGGTTTCCAATACAAAAAAACATTTGAACCCCAATTTTCGCGCTTGTAATCCGAGTGAAATAAATTCCGTATCTTTATAGCCGTTACAGATAATGACGCTCTCACGGTTATTGATTGTGGCCAACGCGATCATTAATTCCGCTTTACTACCCGCCTCAAGACCATGATTGTAACGCTTCCCGAAGCGCGCGATTTCGGCGATGACATGATTTTGCTGATTAACTTTAATAGGAAATGCACCGCGATATTGTCCGCGATAACCGCTCGCCTCAATCGCTTGCGCAAACGAATCATTAAGGATGCTGATACGCGCATCGACGATATTTTCAAGGCGCAATAGTACCGGCATCTGCAAACCGCGCTGTTGCAAACCATCGACAATGTCTATCAGCGATACATTGACTTCCCCTGCGGAAGTTGGCGCACGCACAACAACATCGCCTTGTGGTGAAACGCCAAAATAACCACTGCTCCATTCATCAATCCCGTAGAGATCGGCCGATTTACGTGCAGACCAATTGTTTAATTGCGTTGGGTTATTCACAAGATTTACTCCTTTGTAACAAAACCTACTGTACGGATTGCTGCTGCAGATACTGGATAAGTATGCCCATATTTTTAATGTAAGCACCGGTAGAAATTCCCATAACCGGATTATCTACCGGATATGGTGAAGTGTCCCATTTGTCGCCAACCATTGTCTCTGCATAATCATTATTGGCCTTGGTGATTGGCGTGACGCCCAGATAGGGATTCGTCGTGTAATACAATGGTGTTGGCCAATAGCCCTGCTGATTAAGCCCGGCAACCAATTCGGTAACTTGCTCGGTAAGATTTTTCGCCTCAGCTGCTTTTTGGGCACGAAAATTTAAATCGGAGACGCTTACTTTACCGAGCGTAAAATATTTGGGCAACGCAATATCACCCATCACTTTCAAGGGTGAATTGTGGATCACTTCCTCCGGTTTAAGTGCTAACGCAGCTTGATAGGCAGAGCGCAATTTTGCTACATCAATTATGCTCGTTGATTTGTAGTGCGCCAACATATTGCCCGGTATGTAATCTACATAATATTCACCGTTGCTCACATTGGCACCGCGCCTATGCGTATACAATGCTTTATTGCTCCCCAGCTCAATAAACGACGGATGGCTGCGTCCTTCATACTCCGGTTTAGCCGTCAGCTGCAAACTGTCCAACCATACCAGCGCCTCTGGAATACGGGCAAGAAATTTTGTTTCTCCGGTCATGCGATAAAATTTGATCAGCTGCTGGATATTTTCAGCAGTGGTCGGCGTATGCAGGGATTTGGGCTCGTAGGAGCGCGCACCAGCGGGAATTAATTCTGGCGTGTACTGCAATGCCCAGCCCGGTTGCGGTTGCCCCATTTGAGTTACAAGAAAGCTGTTCATTGCGCGAATAACCGGCTCACGCACTCGCGCTTCACCAAGTATCTGGTAACACATCAAGAGAAAATCAATATTTTCCGCAGCAACATCATCATTAAATGTAATGAAAGAAGAATAATCATCGTGATCTTTCGAGGGGTGATCATGCATCAGCGGAAAACGCTGGGGCCAACCGCCAATGGGATATTGGCTGAGCAACATAAAATCTATCGCTTTATTGAGTGCGGGACGATATTTTGGATCGAGTTTCTCAACATATAAACGCAACAGGAACTTTGCCGCTTCTGCGGTACCAACATCGTCAAAGGTTGCATTGCCGTAATAGTGCTGGAATTCCTCGAGGCGCCAGGCATTTTTGCCGATGGTTGCATACCATTCTTTAAGCGCTACCTCTCCACCGAAATCCGCTACATAATTCCAGCCACCACTAGGATGCTGGGCGTAAATAATCGCTCCCGCCACCCGCTCCGCTGCGGTGTAATAAAACTCATCGCCCGTCGCGTGATAGGCATCGAGAAATAAATGCCCAACACTGGCCGTACCCGGGGGCTGCATCCAGATCATCGAGCGACGCGCTTCAAGCTCGCCCCACTGACGGGAAAAATCGGGCAAATAAGACCACACAAAACCACCGCGATAACTCACTTTATCCAACATAAATTGGCTGGCGGTTTTCATGGTGTTTTGTGTTTGCTCCAATGTCGGTGCAGCTGCAAGCGGACCGGAAAAACAAAGCCAGGAATAAACAAAACAAATTAAAACCGGGTTGATAATGCGCATAGCCACTCTCTGGTTATTACTACTATTGTTATGGATTTGCGACCGAAAAGCCTTGCAGATAATCAACTAGCACTGTTTTTAATAATGATATGGGAGATGTGCTCCTGATGATCATAGGCACTGGATATACCTGGTTACAGTCGATTAACACTTTTTATCCTGCGCACACCATGGTGTGTCGCTCATGAAACCAACTGAGGGAATAATCCCTTGATGCCGCCAGCAATAAACTCAACTGCAATCGATACCAATAACAAACCCATAATTCGCGTAGACATCACAATACTGCGCTTACTCAGATGATCGCTAAACCAGGGCAGGAATTTAAAACACAGCATCAACGCAGCACTGACTAATAAAATACAGAGAGTAATCGAGAGATAATGGACGATCGAATTGGATTGATGCGCGTAAACAATCACCGCGCTCATTGCTCCCGGTCCGGCCAACAATGGCATAGTGAGCGGCACCAGGGCGATGGTTTCATCTTGGGCGGCTTCAATTTCTGCGACCGTATGACCACGCGACTGCAACATCCCCAACCCCATCAACATAAGGATCACGCCACCAGCACAACGGAAAGCATCGACGCTGATGCCAAACGCCCACAGAATCCACTCTCCGAACAACAATGCGACCATCAGTGCAAAAAACACCGATACAACGGTCAGGCGTGCCGTTTTGTGCCGTTGCTCCCGATTCTGGTGCACCGTGAGTGCGATGAATACGGGAATGGCGCCAAGGGGATCGACTATGGCAAGCAGGCCGACCAGGAATTTGGTGTACTCAGTAAATTCCAGCATTTTTATTCAGCTTTAGCGTGAAAGTTGCTCTCAGTGTAGGCCGGTTTTATACCAGGTGCCGTTAGCAATCCCACTTTAAAGACAATAAAAAAGGCGATCCGGAGATCGCCTTTTCGAAACAAGTTAACCGGAACTGGAACCGATCAATATTTCTTTTACCAGCCAGTGATTTCTTTCAGTGCTTTACCGATATCGGCCAAGCTCTTGACGGTTTTAACACCAGCGTCTTCCAGTGCAGCAAATTTCTCGTCAGCAGTTCCTTTACCGCCAGAAATAATCGCACCGGCGTGACCCATACGCTTACCAGCAGGTGCAGTTACACCAGCGATGTAAGACACAACAGGCTTGGTCACGTTTGCTTTGATGTACGCAGCCGCCTCTTCTTCTGCAGAACCACCGATCTCACCAATCATCACAATTGCTTCGGTTTGCGGGTCAGCCTGGAACAACTTCAAAATGTCGATGAAGTTTGAGCCTGGGATTGGGTCACCACCAATACCTACACAAGTAGATTGGCCGAAACCGTAATCAGTAGTTTGCTTAACCGCTTCATAAGTCAAAGTACCTGAACGCGATACGATACCTACTTTACCTGGCTTGTGGATGTGGCCTGGCATGATGCCGATTTTGCACTCGCCCGGAGTGATAACACCTGGGCAGTTAGGGCCAATCAAACGTACGCCCAAATCGTCACACTTCACTTTTGCGTCAAGCATATCGAGGGTTGGGATACCTTCAGTAATACATACGATCAACTTGATGCCGCCGTTAGCTGCTTCAAGGATTGAATCTTTACAGAAAGCAGCCGGAACGTAGATCACTGACGCAGTAGCACCAGTAGCAGCAACCGCTTCAGCAACAGTGTTGAACACTGGCAGGCCAAGGTGAGTCTGGCCACCTTTACCTGGAGTTACACCACCAACCATTTTGGTACCGTAAGCGATCGCTTGTTCGGAGTGGAAAGTACCTTGTGCACCGGTGAAACCCTGGCAGATTACTTTGGTGTCTTTGTTAATTAAAACGCTCATGTTCTTCGCCCCTTATTGATTCGCAGCAGCTGCAACAACTTTCTTGGCAGCGCCAGTCAAGTCGGTATCGGCAATAATGTTCAGGCCGCTTTCGCCCAACACTTTTGCACCCAATTCAGCATTGTTACCTTGCAGACGAACAACAACAGGTACTTTTACGCCTACTTCTTTAACTGCACCAATTACGCCTTCTGCGATCATGTCGCAACGTACGATACCGCCAAAGATGTTGATGAATACGGCTTTAACCGCGTCATCAGACAAAATGATTTTGAATGCTTCAACCACGCGCTCTTTGGTTGCACCACCACCTACGTCGAGGAAGTTAGCCGGTTGACCACCGTGCAATTTAACGATGTCCATAGTACCCATCGCCAAACCAGCGCCGTTTACCATACAACCGATATCGCCGCCGAGTGCAACGTAGTTCAGTTCCCAAGCAGCGGCGTGAGCTTCACGCGCATCTTCTTGTGATGGATCCTGCATTGCTTTCAATTCTGGATGACGGTACAGAGCATTGCCATCGATTACCAACTTGGCATCCAGGCAGTGCAAGTCGCCCGCTGGAGTGATAACCAATGGGTTAACTTCCAACAGGGCCAAATCTTTTTCTTTAAACAATTGTGCAAGACCCAAGAAAATCTTCACGAATTGATTGATTTGTTTGCCTTCCAGGCCGAGTTTGAAAGCCAGGTCGCGACCTTGGAAAGGCTGTGCGCCTACCAGTGGATCAACAGCAACTTTTAAAATCTTTTCTGGAGTCTCGTGCGCCACTTTCTCGATCTCTACACCACCTTCGGTAGAGGCCATGAACACGATACGACGGCTGGAACGGTCAACTACAGCGCCCAGGTACAATTCTTTGGCGATGTCGGTGCAGGTTTCAACCAAAATGCGGCTTACTGGCTGGCCTTTCTCATCAGTTTGATAAGTCACCAGATTCTTGCCCAACCACTTTTCAGCGAAAGCGCGGATATCTTCTTTGCTCTTGACCAGCTTAACGCCGCCCGCTTTACCGCGGCCACCAGCGTGAACCTGAGCTTTAACGACGAATGTATCGCCGCCGATTTGATCCGCAGCGGCAACAGCCTCTTCAACAGTCGCAGCAGCAATGCCTTTAGAAACAGGCAAACCATATTGGGCAAACAGTTGCTTACCCTGATACTCGTGCAAATTCATGGTGTAGTTCCATTTGACGATGGTTGGACATGTAATTATCAATAGACATGCCAACTGGGTTATCGATGGAGACGAACCTTATGAGTCCGCCCCCGCCTAAAAAACGAGGACTCTATGGTTCTCTTAACGCTTCTTCTTGTTGGCTATGTGGATGGCATGACCATGCACCGCCAATGCTGCTTCGTGGATAGCTTCAGACAGGGTTGGGTGACCAAACACCATCATGCCCAAATCTTCCGCACTGGAACCGAACTCCATTGCAATCGCCACTTGCTGAACCAGATCAGCAGCGCTTGGGCCAACAATGTGGGCACCAAGAATGCGATCAGTTTCTGCATGAGCAATGATTTTTACCAACCCTTGGGTTTCGTTAGCTGCCATAGCACGGCCAGAAGCCGCAAATGGGAAGGTACCCACGTTGTAAGGCTCGCCTGACGCTTTTACCTGCTCTTCGGTTTTACCCACAGAGGCAACTTCCGGATGGGTATAAATTACGTTGGGAATAATATCGTAATTAATTTGTGATTTTTGGCCAGCAATACGCTCGGCAACCATCACACCTTCTTCAGAACCTTTGTGTGCCAGCATCGGGCCACGTACTACGTCACCAATTGCCCACACACCTGGCGCATTAGTTTCGCATTGTTCGTTTACAAAAATAAAACCACGCTCATCCAGATTCACACCGCTATCAGCAGCCAACAGGTTTTCGGTGAAAGGACGACGACCAACGCAGACGATCAACTTATCAAATGTTTCTTG
>JAJQJO010000174.1 GCA_021323495.1 Cellvibrio sp.
AGATTTATTGATCGTGTTATTCATCGCATTAATCATTGCAACAACCAGACATATCCAGGATGGTAAAAAAAGTTATTAAAACCAGGTGGGGCAATTGTAGCTGCTGGGTTTGGCTAACGCAGCTTCACCACTGGATTTAACGGGTTCAAATGACAATTTGGCTCGCACAAGTCAGGATTTAAATTGATAGCGTTTGGGATAAGGCGCCGGCAGACGACGGAAGCGCTTGTATTCCCATTGATACTGCGCCGGCGCCCGGCGCACACACGCAGCCACGCTGGCATTCAACCCGGTTACCGACGCGAGCTGTTCTTCACTGTGAATCTGCGCATCGGCCTCGAGTACCACCAGTTTGAAACCGCCCGCTATCCGCTCGGCATAGCAGGAGCAAACTGCGCACCCTGTGCGCTGGATCAACCCATGCACCAATGTCATCGTCAATGCCGGTTGGCCAAAAAAGGGAGCAATTTCACCGCCCGCTTCGCGCCCCGGTACCTGGTCAGGCAAGATGCCGACAATAGTGCCGCCTTGCAGGGCCTTGAACAACATCATTACGCCTTTGCGATTGGTTGGCGCCATGGTGATATTGAGTTTGCTGCGTCCGGCCAGTACCAGCTCATCCATTTTGGGATTATCGAGCGGTTGATACATCGCCGTAAGGTTAGCGACACTCGCCAGATAAGGTGCCACGACTTCCCAATTGCCGTGATGCGGTGCAAGTACCAGCACCCCTTTACCCTCGGCCAGTTTTGCGCGCAGGATTTCATCGCCTTCCATCGCCACAATTTTGCCCTGCAACCAGGGCCAGGAATTGCGCCATATGGCTCCTGCTTCCATCGCGGTTTTAGCCGTTTCTTGCAAACTTTGGCGAGCGAGGCGGCTTTGCCCGGCAGCCGATAATTCAGGAAAACAGAGGGCGATATTCTCGCGGGTCACCTTGGCGGCGCGGCCATTGATCAACCACATCAGCGAACCCAGGGCAGCACCCAATGCCCGCAACAGCCCAAGCGGTAGCAGCGCTAGCAGTTTAAACAGTGCGGGAGCCAATTGGTCTTTCATGATGCTTGCGCCAGTGCAACAAAAAGTGCGCGCAGCTTACCGGAAATCTACCCGCAACTAAACGCCAATTACCTGAAGCCGGGTCGCCATCATGCAACCGGGGGGCTAAAGTAATCATTAAATGAGCGGGGGACATGCGATGCAACCTATCCATACAGCCTGGCTGGTATTCCTGATTCCACTGGTTGCGGTCCACGCATCCTGGCTCTGGTCCAGTGTCGTGGGGGCGATTGAATGGTGCTTGCCCTATTGGAGTGGTTGTACTTCCATTAGCAGGGCAGCCCGCTCCAGCGATGCCCTTTTTCTATTTCGCGCCGCCATGCTGGTCAATGCCACCTTACTTGCCATCTACTGGTTACAAGCTGGCAGTTTTTTATCGATCGATTCTTCATCGCCCCTGAATGGCACACGACGGCAGATCCGCTGGATGCAAACGGCAGGGATTACCGGCGCCGTTTTCCTGGTGCTCTATGTCGACTTTCTCGGCACCACCGGCCATTTCTACCAGCTCTTGCGTCGATATGGTGTGACCCTGTACTTCTCCCTGACCCTGCTTGCGCAGCTGTTGTTTTTGCGGCAGTTATTACTGATCAATAAAAATGCGGTTGCAGCCCGCTGGATCGATGCAAAAACCTGGCTTTGCTGGTGGTTATTGGCCGTGGGGCTTGCCAGTATTTTGGGCAACGCACTGCTGGCTGATCCGGCAAAAGACCGCTGGGAAAATATTATCGAATGGCATTTCGCCCTGGCGATGAACACTTATTTCATCTTCACCGCCATTCTTTGGAAGCAGTCGGGCTATCGCCAGCTGCCAATGCGAAACTGATTGGGATAGAAACAAAACGGGCCTCCACCTTAAGTGGAAGCCCGTTTTTGTTGGACGAGGAATTAATGCACTTTAATAGCGGTAAAGATATCCACAAACGTCAGTTCTTTTTCGATCTCCACCGGTGCATGTAAACGGCGGGCGATATCGCGCGAAGAAACGATACCGCGGATGTGGTGGGCTCCTTTATCCACCACCAATAAATATTCCTGATGGGTCTTTTTCAGGGTGGACACCACATCACCTACCGTGGCATGTTTGAATTGGTCGTATTCAATCGCGCGGATACCGGCGCGGGTGTGCATTAAATCGCGCACCAACAGTTCATCGCGCTTGATATGCAGCGCCATTTGTTTGAGCAGCATATTGTGATCGGCCAGATCATCCACTCCAATAATGCCGATAAATTCTTTGGTGTCATCCACCACGATTTTGGTTCTCACGTCTTCCGCCAACATCAGTTCCAGCGCCTCGGTGGCCTCCAGGTGACTATCTACCATAGGTGGTTTATGGCTGCGGAAATCGGTGAGAATCGCCAGCGCGGAGGTATTGGCCTGAACATCGGTAAACTCCTCTGGCTGCACCAAATGGTCATTCGCCGCCAACGCAAACACGTCCAAATTTTTCATGACAAAACCCCGATAAGAAAATGAGTAATCCGAAGGGAGCACATGATCCACTATCCCAGGTGATGTGGATCCGGCGACTTGATCGCCCTCTGGCGCGCTCTCTGTAATCACAACATAGGCCTTGGCGGGATTGATTAAAACCCATCCAACCCGGCTTTTACGCTGGATTTACTCAGTGTTTACGTAGGGTTTACTCGGCGCCGGAATCTACCAGTAAAACGCACCGATTCAGCGCTGGCGGCGGCCAAGCATGCGCAAAAG
Source organism: Cellvibrio sp. (assembly GCA_021323495.1). Classification (GTDB taxonomy): domain Bacteria; phylum Pseudomonadota; class Gammaproteobacteria; order Pseudomonadales; family Cellvibrionaceae; genus Cellvibrio. The sequence continues at coordinate 2,776 of JAJQJO010000174.1, forward strand.
TGTACGATCCTTATCAATAAGGTGATGCTTGAGTGCACCGGCAATGTGAAGGATGATCGCCCCTGCCAGCACATAGCCCAGCCACTCATGGGTCACCTGCCCGAGCTGGGCAAGACCTGCGTGGATTGCTTCGGTTTGGCCGGTAACCGGATTTTTATTACCGGCCACCATCACCCAGCCAAATACCTTGATGCCCCAACCGCCCAATGCCGAATAGAGAATGCCTGAGACGGGCATCAACACAGTAGCGAGGATCAGGACCCAATGGGCCGCCTGCGCCAAGCGACGCTCAAATGTTGGATATTCACCTACCGGTATCGGCCAGCCGTTTTTGATCCGCCACCAGACACGTAGCAATACCACTGCAAATATCACTACACCGAAGGATTTATGCCAATCGTAGAGCGGGTAAAAATCGAACATCGACATGTAAAAGCCGATACCGGTCAGAGTGATAACTGTCAGGGCAATAATCCAGTGCAGAGTGATAGTGACAGGGCTTAGTTTTTGTTGGTTATCCACGGTTGTTCCCGATTAATTTATTGTCCAGGGGTGCAGGTAATTGTCTATCCTGCCTGTTTTCATCCGTTCAGTCAGTCCAAAGCACGAAATATTCCACGCCCGACCGATATTTTCGCAGAAGCCGCACAAGCGCTGCCATTGCGAAGGTTTGATGGCTATAATCGCCGCATTTTTCTACCTTCATCGACCACCATTCATAAGATCAGGTCTACCATGTCCGAAAAACGTTATGACGTAAGCACCTTCCAGGGTTTGATCCTCGCCCTGCAAGATTACTGGGCACGCCAAGGCTGCGTGATTTTGCAACCGCTCGACCTCGAAGTCGGTGCCGGTACGTTCCACCCTGCGACTTTCCTGCGTGCGATCGGCCCGGAAACCTGGAATACCGCTTACGTGCAGCCCTGTCGCCGCCCGAAAGATGGACGCTATGGCGAAAATCCCAACCGCTTGCAGCACTACTACCAATTCCAGGTCGCGCTCAAACCCTCGCCTACGAATATCCAGGATCTCTATCTGGGTTCGTTGCGCGAGATGGGCATAGACACATTGGTGCACGACATCCGTTTCGTGGAAGACAACTGGGAATCGCCAACACTCGGTGCCTGGGGTCTGGGTTGGGAAGTGTGGTTGAACGGAATGGAAGTTACGCAGTTCACTTACTTCCAACAAGTTGGCGGCCTTGAATGCTTCCCGGTAACTGGCGAAATCACCTACGGTATCGAGCGTATCGCCATGTACTTGCAAGGTGTGGATTCGATTTTTGATCTGGTGTGGACGATCAACCCCAACGGCGACAAAGTTACCTACGGCGATGTGTTCCATCAAAACGAAGTGGAACAATCCACCTATAACTTTGAAGAAGCCGACACTGCATTTTTATTCAATAATTTCGACTTCTACGAAAAAGAAAGCCAGCGTCTGATGGAAAAAAACCTACCGCTGCCCGCCTATGAAATGGTGATGAAAGCCTCACATGCATTTAACTTGCTCGATGCGCGCCACGCGATTTCTGTGACCGAACGCCAACGTTTCATTTTACGCGTGCGCACTTTATCCCGCGCTGTTGCCCAAGCCTATTTTGATAGCCGCAAAGCCCTCGGTTTCCCACTTGCTCCTGAAGCCCTGCGAAATGAACTGCTTGCCGCAACGGAGGAAAAATAATGTCTGCTGATTTTTTAGTTGAACTGGGAACCGAAGAGTTACCACCAAAAGCATTGAAAAATTTGATGGCTTCGTTTGCCGAGACTATCGAGAATAATTTAACAGCAGCAGAACTTTCTTTCACTGCGATCAAACCTTTTGCTGCACCGCGCCGTTTAGCCGTACTGGTAGAAAATCTAGCGAGCGAAACCCCATCTAAAGAACTGGTTGTCTGGGGTCCGCCGGCGGCGATTGCGTTTGATAAAGAAGGCCAACCGACCAAAGCAGCGCTCGCGTTTGCAGAAAAAAATGGTATCGCTGCCTCTGAATTAACAGCAGAGAACGATGGCAAAGCGGAAAAGCTGGTTGCACGTATTACTACCGAAGGTAAAAAAACCGTCGAGTTACTTGAAGCCATTGTGACCGACGCGCTGGCAAAATTGCCCATCGCCAAGCGCATGAAATGGGGCGCAAAACGCGAAGAGTTTGTACGCCCGGTACATTGGTTGGTGATGTTGTTTGGTAGCGATGTAATTAACGCGTCCATTCTTGGCTTAACCGCTGGCCGTACTACCCGCGGCCATCGTTTCCATTACAACAACACTATTGACCTCGCCAAAGCGAGCGATTACGCCAGCGTATTAAAAAATACCGGTTTTGTGGTGGCAGATTTTGCCGAGCGCGGCGCAACCATCAAACAACAAGTGGAAGCCGAAGCGAAAAAAGTGGGCGGTGTTGCCGTTATCGATGCCAATTTGCTCGACGAAGTCACTTCACTTGTTGAATGGCCGGTCGCATTGACGGGGAAATTTGAAGAGCGTTTCCTGGCAGTTCCATCCGAAGCATTAATTGCTTCCATGAAAGAACACCAAAAATATTTCCACGTGGTGGATGCCAACGGCAAGTTGAAGAACAATTTCATCACCGTTGCCAATATCCAAAGCAAAAACCCATCGCAAATTATCGACGGTAATGAACGCGTGATTCGTCCGCGTTTATCCGATGCGGCCTTTTTCTTTGAAACCGATAAAAAAACCACGCTCGCTTCGCTGCGTGAGCGTTTGAAAACTATCGTGTTCCAGGCCCAACTTGGGACTATTTACGATAAAACCGAACGCGTTGCTGGCCTCGCAAAGTTAATCGCTGGCAAACTAAATGCTGACGCTACTTCAGCTGAACGCGCCGCGCAATTGTGCAAGTCTGATCTGGTCACCAATATGGTGGGCGAATTCGACGATATGCAAGGTATCGCCGGTTATTACTACGCAGTTAACGATGGCGAAAACGCCGAAGTCGCCGCCGCGATGAACGAACAATATATGCCGCGTTTTGCTGGCGACCAATTGCCGGCAACGACTACCGGCGCAATTATCGCATTGGCCGATCGTTTGGATACCATCACTGGTATTTTTGGAATTGGTCAACAGCCAACCGGATCCAAAGATCCCTTTGCACTACGCCGCGCGAGCATCGCAGTGCTGCGCCTTCTCATTGAAGGAAAGTTGGTGGAAAAAAATCTCGCACTTGATTTACGTGACCTGTTGACCTTTGCCAAAAGCCAACACAAAAATCTCACCGTTGGTGATGCGTTGGTAGAGCAAGTATTGGCATATATGCTGGAGCGTTTCCGCGCCTTCTTTGAAGATGCAAATATCCCGGCAGAGGTTTTCCAATCCGTGACCGCAAAACAATTGTCACAACCCCTGGATATCAACCAGCGCGTACTCGCGGTGAATGAATTCAGCAAGTTGCCGCAAGCGCAAGCACTGGCTGCCGCTAACAAGCGCGTATCCAACATTCTTGCCAAACAAAATGCAGCAGTAAGTACCGATGTAAACGCTGCACTTTTACAAGAAGACGCCGAGAAAAATCTGGCGCAAGCAGTTAGCGCAAAAGCGGCTGTGGTTGCACCTTTGTTTGCTTCACGCGAATACACTAAGGCACTGGCTGCACTCGCCGATTTACAACAACCGGTTGATGCATTTTTTGACAGCGTAATGGTGATGTGTGATGACCAGGCGCTGCAACAAAACCGCTTGGCATTATTGCAGCAATTGCGTGGATTATTTTTGGAAGTGGCGGATATTTCGTATCTGGTTCCAGCGAAAAACTAACCCTCCCTAACCCTCCCCCAGCTACGCGCCCCGTTCCGGGAGAGGGAACTGGTACTTGACCAAGCAGGGAACAAAATTCTTCTCCCTTTAAAAGGGAGAGGCCAGGAGAGGGTTAATCACCCTTAGGTAAAAAATGAAATTAATTATTCTCGACCGCGACGGCGTTATTAACGAAGACCGCGATGATTATGTGAAATCTGCTGATGAATGTATCCCGATCCAAGGCAGCATCAATGCTATTGTGCGCTTGAATAAAGCGGGTTTTACCGTTGTTGTTGCCACCAATCAAGCTGGCCTCGCCAAAGGTAAATTCGAGCTGGAAGACCTGGAAGCCATGCACGAAAAAATTACCGGTTTAGTGGAAGAAAACGGCGGTGAAATTGGTGCGATTTTTTATTGCCCCCATCACCCCGATGAAAATTGTAAATGCCGCAAACCCAAACCCGGCATGCTGGATGCAATTGAGGCCGAGTTTAATACATCAGTTGAAGGCTGTTATTTTATCGGCGATAGCCTGCGCGATTTACAAGCAGCAATCCAAAAAGGCTGTAAGCCCGCACTGGTAAAAACCGGCAACGGAGTGCGCACACTTGCGCAGCTGGCAGTTCCCGCTTTACAAACCAGCGCACCCCTCGTGACACACGAACAAATACATATATTTGATAATCTCGCTGCTGCCGCTGATTTTATTATTGCCTCCAGCATTGGATAACACACCAATAGGAATGAATGTGCTCAGACTTCGCAGTATTTTATTCAGTATCGGCTACAACCTTAGCAGTGGCCTGATTGGTTTTATCGCCGTTATTATCTGGCCAATTTTTCCCTACGCCTGGCGCTGGCGAATAGTCACCTGCTGGAACCGTTTTGTGATGTTCTGGTTGCGCGTTTGTTGCGGGGTGCGCTTTGAAATCACCGGCCATAAACACGCGGATAAATTTCCCTGCGTAGTGATGGCCAAACACCAGAGCACCTGGGAAACCATGTTCCTGCAATTTTATTTTGGGCCGGTCAGCACCATCCTCAAAAAAGAATTATTCCGCATTCCGTTTTTTGGATGGGGATTGGCAAGTTTGCGTCCTATCGCGATCGATCGCAGCAATCCGATTCAAGCACTGAAAGAAATTAAAAAGAAAGGTATCGAGCGCTTGCAGCAGGGCAATAATGTTTTAATTTTCCCCGAAGGTACCCGTACACCGGTTGGACAAATTGGTAATTACGCACGTAGCGGTGCCGATGTTGCTATCAGCGCCGGGGTACCGATTATCG
>JAJQJO010000461.1 GCA_021323495.1 Cellvibrio sp.
TTCGTCGAGCAATAACGTACCGCCATTGGCCTGTTCAAACTTACCTGGGCTGCTGGTGTGCGCACCGGTATAGGCGCCTTTTTCGTGGCCGAACAACATGGCTTCCAGCATATTTTCCGGAATCGCTGCGCAGTTAATCGCAATAAAAGGTTGGTTGCGGCGTGGAGAATGGTCGTGGATATAACGTGCGAGCACTTCTTTACCGGTACCGGATTCACCCACTACCAGCACAGTTGAATCTGACTGCGCCACACGTTGCGCCAGTTGCAATAATTGTTTGCTGGACGGCGCCATAGCGACTGGCTCATCGCCAGAAATCTGCGCTACACCCAAATGCCGGGCGACAGTTTCTACCAGGGTCTGCGGGGCAAAAGGCTTGACCAGATAATCCACCGCGCCCTGCTTCATGGCGTCAACTGATTCGCTGATGCTGGCGTAAGCGGTAATCAACATCATCGGGATTTGTGGATATTCCTGTTTCACCGCACGCAACAAATCATGGCCACTCATTGCGCCCATGTTCACGTCGGAAACAATCATGCGGATATCGTTAAAGAGCGCTAATTGTTTGAGCGCCTCTTCACCGCTATTGACTGCGATAACCGAATAATCGGCTAGTTGCAGCGTGTCTGTTAATGCTTCGCGGAGATTGTTGTCATCTTCGACAACCAGTACCTTGAGTGCATTTTCAAATTCAGCTTGTTGCAATGCTAAAGCCATGATTATTCCCCTGTAAAATTCGCGAAAGGCAGCAGCAGACTTGCACAAGTGCCTTTGCCTGGTGTTGATTGCAATAAAAATTTTCCGTGATGCGCGCGCGCTACCGCTTTCACCACACTTAATCCCAAACCGGTACCCTGCCATAGACGCTGGTCTTCGGTACTGAGTTCGGCGCTGAGTTTTGGATCGTTTAACGCTTGTGGATACAGATTAAATTCAACCCGCAGCACCGCTTTGCGATCAACGGCCTGGATGGCGTTATTGACCAAATTTAATAAAGCACCAATCAACGCATCGCGGTTACATTGGATATAACGTTCGCGGCAATGGATTATCCATTCGCAGGTGGATTCACTGGTCATTAACGGGACTTCCATCGCCTCGGCCAAATCCGCCTGCAATTGCGCCACGCTAATAACATCGTTCAGCGCTAATTCGCCTTTAACGTAAAACAACATGTCTTGCACTTGCCGCTCGATATTATTCAAGCGGCCGAGAATTTTTTCAGAGAATTGCTGGCGCCGTTCGTCATCCAATTTGCCGCTGCACAAATGGCCCGCATACAACATCGCCGACGATAAAGGTGTGCGGATTTGATGCGCGAGTGCACCCATCATTTTGCCTAACGCCGACAAACGCTCATGGCGACTTAACTCACCTTGTAAACGGCGGGTTTCAGTTTGGTCGGTCAATAAAATAATTTGTCCGTCGGCACCCAGGTTACGGGTTTGGATGCTGATGCGGCGGCCATCGCGCAATGAAACTTCATGGCCATCATCCTGACGCGGAGCAAAACAGCGCTTGATCACCTCGCGCCACAATTCCCCCTGCAAGGGTTCACCCAGCAGATCAATCGCAGCGGGATTGGACTCGGAAACACGGCCGGATGAATCCAGCACGACCACGCCACCGGGCAAAAAATTCAGCAGGCTTTCAAGCCGATTGGCCAGCTTTTCTTTCTCAGCCAATTCTTGCAGGCGGCGATCGCTCAGGCTGGAGAGCTCTTCATTTAGTTCGGCAACCCGGTTTTCCAATAGATGGTAGGAGTCGGCAAGCTGCTCAGACATCTGGTTAAACAGTTCAAAAGCGTTTCTTAAATCCTGGCCTTTTTCGCTAATCACCTTTTCCACGGATGCCGGTGCTAACGCCAATTCATTCGAGTGGGCAGCCAAAAGGCCAGCGCGCGCCTTGGCGCTATTGCCTACCTTGATCACATTGGAAACAGCTTGCGTCATAAAAACCCCTGATCGATAACCCCAACCCTGCCCGACGCTAGTGACCGTCAATAAAACAACGGCAGTTGGTCGTAAAAGGTACGTTTAGCGGGATAATTGCAAACCGGATGCCAAAAAAATTATCCTTTGTATTTCATAGGGTTATAGCTTCACTACTGCAAACCAAGTCAAACATTTGGCTGTGCGCGAGATTCGGGTTGTCGCATTTATCATGCCTCCCTATAATCCGCCCGGCCCTTTACTACGGTCCTGATTGCCGTAGTATCCCAGCTCACTTTCCCCGTCTGGTATCCACACAATGGAAGCATTTTTTAGCTCAACCCTCGCGGTCGCCATCGCCGAAATTGGCGATAAAACCCAGCTGCTCGCGCTCTTCCTCGCTGCGCGTTACGGCCGGCCCTACCTGATTAGCCTTGGGGTATTAATTGCCACCGTCGTCAACCACGGGCTGTCAGCCTGGCTGGGCACGGTATTGGCTGATGTGATCCCGGCCGATTGGATTCGCTGGATTATCAGCGGCAGTTTTTTTGCCATCGCCCTCTGGTTATTAATTCCCGATAAAGAAGATGACGATATGGCCCGCTTCGCCAACTACGGCCCGTTTGTAGCGACCCTGGTGTTATTTTTCCTGGCTGAGATTGGCGATAAAACCCAAATTGCTACGGTGATACTCGCGGCAAAATACAATGCCGATATCTGGATGACCTACGCGGTGATTGCCGGGACTACGGTTGGAATGCTGCTGGCAAATGTGCCGGTTATTTTTGCGGGTAAATGGTTGATGGATAAATTACCGCTCGGCGTTGCGCACAAAGCGGCCTGCGTTTTATTTATTCTGCTCGGAATTGCGACGCTGGTGGGAATGGGGTGATCGATGCCCTGGTAAAGATTAACTAAAAAAACAAAAATGACGGAAACGGCGTATTTTTAGCTTTTTTGAACGATATTTAACTGCTGGCAATCGATAACATTTATTCA
>JAJQJO010000175.1 GCA_021323495.1 Cellvibrio sp.
TTAATTTTGGCCGTTGGCATAAGGGTTGCTTTGTTGTAGATAACAAAAGGTCACAACCGCTTTGGTTGCCACCACTACTGACTAGAAGGCGAACCTGAATGTCTATCTCTTTCGATAAAGCGCTCGGTATCCATGAATCGGCCCTGCATTTTCGCTCCGAGCGCGCTGGTGTGCTTGCAAATAACCTCGCCAATATCGATACACCGAACTTCAAAGCAAAAGACCTGGATTTCAAACAAGCTTTAAACCAAAAAATGAATGCGAATAAATCCCATGGATTTGATTTGCAAACTACCCAGTCACGCCATATTGATGGCAACGGTTTTTCGATGGATGAAGGTGATGTTCTCTATCGCACACCACAACAACCATCGATTGATGGCAACACTGTGGAAGACCAAATAGAGCATGCAGAGTTTATGAAAAACTCCCTGGCATTCCAGGCGAGCTTCCAATTTTTAAACAGTAAATTTACCGGATTGCGCACTGCAATTCGCGGCGAATAAACCGCCGTCTTTTACAACGGATTTTCCAGACACATTTTGTAGGTACTTGATCATGGCACTTGGAAATATTTTTGATATCGCTGGTACCGGTATGAATGCACAAAGCCTGCGTTTAAATACCACCGCCAGCAACCTGGCTAACGCACAGTCGGCCAGCTCCAGTGTGAATGAAGTTTATCGCAGTCGCCAACCGGTATTCGCCGCAATCCAGCAAGAAGCCATGCGTGCAAGCGTAACTGAAGGTACCTACAGCGATAACGAAGTTGATGCCGCCGCCGGTGTGCAAGTGCTCGGTATTGTCGAGAGCGATGCACCGCTGCAACGTCGCTATGAACCTATGCATCCCAAAGCGGATGAAGAAGGTTATGTGTATTACCCCAATGTAAATCCAGTCGAAGAAATGGCGAATATGATTGCCGCTTCGCGTTCATTCCAAATGAATGTGGAAGTAATGAATTCGGCTAAACAAATGGTTCAGCGTGTGCTGACGCTCGGTCAGTAATTAGCGAGGGAGAAAAATTATGTCAACTGTAAGCGGCACCAATAATACTTCCAGCGTTACCGACAACCTGAGTATTACCAAAAAACAGGAAACGAAAAAAAATACCAATGAGTTGGGACAAGCTGCGTTTCTTGAATTGATGATCACGCAAATGAATAACCAGAATCCATTAAGCCCGCAAGACAACAGCGAATTTGTGGCGCAACTGGCACAGTTCAGTTCGGTGGAAGGTTTGGAGCGTTTGAATACCAGTTTCAATAGTTTTATGTCCAACAATGCGCTGCAAGCATCATCGCTGGTGGGCCGCAGTGTAACCGTAGAGTCTGACAAAAGTACGCTCGTTAGCGGCGGCATAATCGCTGGCAGTGTAAATCTGGATTATCCGACTACCGACATGAAAATGAGTATTTACGATGCAGAAGGTGCGCTGGTGCACGCTATCCCTGTTGGCAAAGCGCCCAGTGGTGAGACAGTGTTCCGTTGGGACGGCCAGAACCTTGAAGTAAACGGTGAATTACTTGACTGGGAAGCGGGGGAAGATGCCGCTGCCGCAGGTGAGTATCGTTTTGAAGTGACTGCGAACCAAAATGGGAAAACGGAAGCGTTGAACACATCGCTCAGCGCAAACGTAAACAGCGTGACCATTGGTGATAATGGCAAGTTGATCCTTAATCTTGCCGGTGTCGGTGCAGTGGAAGCCGATAAAGTAAAACAATTTAATTAATATTTTCTGATGACCGGGAGCGATGTAAATCGCTCCGACAATCTAAAAGTGCAATAGCCATTAATCGCATGGGCGAGGTGTAATATGTCTTTCAATACAGCGTTAAGCGGAATTCGTGCGGCCAATACCGATCTGCAAGTGACCGGTAATAATATCGCCAATGCCAGTACTATCGGTTTTAAATCTTCGCGCGCTGAATTTGGCGATGTATACACCAGTACCCTTCTGGGTGGCGGGGCAAATACCGCTGGTAGTGGTGTGACCATTCAAAATATCCGTCAACAATTTACTCAGGGAAATTTGAAATTTACCCAGAATGAATTGGATATGTCAGTCAATGGCGAAGGTTTTTTTGTGGTAGAAAAAAATGGCAGCCGGTTATTTACCCGTGCGGGTACTTTTGGCCTGGATAAAGATGGTTACATCGTTAACGGCACTGGTGCCTTGTTGCAAGGTTTTACGGCGGACTCCGATGGTAATGTCAGCGGTATCCTGAGTGACCTGCATGTCGATGTAAGTTCACAGGCACCGCGTGCGACCACCGGAGTCAATGCATCCTTCAACCTGGATTCCAGCGAAGTGGTATTGGAAACTACTGGTTCACGTTTTGCTACCAACGGAACCGGTGTCAATGAGGCGCAACTGGGCGCTAAAACTGCGTCGACGACTACATTAAATATGGGGCCAGTTGCCACACCAATTACTTTTAATGCTGCAAATACTACGGCATTTACCTTGTCGCGCACCGATCCGATCAGCTTGGTGACCGACAGTGTGTACATCAATTTAAATACCGGATCAGCGACCTCGCTGAATGCACTGGCTAACCTCATTAACTCGGCCAACTTTGATTCTGCCAATTCCGTAAACGTAGAAGCTTACGCCGACGCTGCCACCAATGAATTGAAATTTCGCGACCGTGCAACCGGTGTTGCATCCACAGTGACCGTAACCATTGATGGAGCCAATTCCGACGCTAACGCATTTACCACAGCCGCTGCCGCAGTCAGTACACCAGCAGGTACGGCCCATGCATCGGCACATGATGCCGGTATTCCTGAAGTAACCAATAATTACGGTTCGCAGACCATGGTGTTTAGCAAGCCTAACGGTGAGAACGTTAATTATGTGAGTAAGTATGGCGCTGCCGCGAACGAAACCGCTTCTGAATTAAATGCGATTACAGGGCTTTCGGCCACGGCGCGGACCAGTGCTATTTTATTCGCAACAGATCCTGCCGCTGTGCCGCCGAAAGTATTTACCAATAACGGCTCCTTTAAACTGAACGGTGTGAATTTAACCTCAACCGGCGTGCCCGATATGACCGCATTGCGCGATGAGATCAATGCGTTGGGTTCATCGACATTGTTGGGTGTCAGTGCGACCGTGGACGATGCTGGTAATTTGGAAATTGTTTCTTCAACTGGCCAGGATTTGCTGTTTACATTTGATGCAGCGGGTGGTGTGGCTGAAGTCCAGGGAGCCCAAAATGCTTCCCAGGTCGTCAACAATGCTACCAATGCGGTTCGGATCGGCGGTGAAGTGACAGTGACCATGCAGGAGGGATATTCCCTGGTCAGTAGCACACCCACGGTACCGGTATACGGTGGCAGCATGTTTGGTTCGATCAACGTGCCTAACTTCTTTACCCCGGTGCCGATTAATGCCTTTGATCCACAAGATCAAAAAACTTATAACCATGCTACTTCAACCACCGTGTATGACAGCTTGGGTAACTCCCATGTCATGCGCCAGTATTTCGTAAAGCAACCCTATGATGTGGCTGATCCCTCAACATCCCCTAATCACTGGGTGATGTATGTGCAAATTGACGATCAAAATGTTGGCGATCCTGATCCTACTCTGCCATCACCACAAAATACCGAAGCAACCATGGCATCGTTCAATGTCCACTTCACCCCGGAAGGTATTTTGGATCCATTTGCAACGGAGTCCATCCTGATCTCCAACTGGACCCCCCTGGGTGAGGATGGCAATCCGGTTGGTGCTCTAGGGCCGCTAAACGTGTTGCAGGGTGGCACCATTCCTGTGACCGAGCCGCCCACCAGCTCCAACTTCCTTATTGATCTGGCAAGCAGTACCCAATACGACAAGGAGTTTGCGGTAGAAGATTTGGATCAAAATGGCTATGCAACCGGTCGTTTGGCCGGCCTGGATATCAGCAACACCGGTATCGTGTTTGCACGTTTCACTAACGGTGAGGCCCAGGTGTTGGGGCAGGTGGCGTTGGCGAACTTCAGCAGCGTTGATGGTTTGAGTCCCGTTGGCGATACCATGTGGGCACAGACCTTCGAGACCGGCGAAGCCATTATTGGTGCACCTGGTTCGGCGCAATTGGGCAATATCACCGCCGGCGCCGTGGAAGAATCCAACGTGGATTTGTCGGAGCAATTAGTGAACCTGATCATTGCCCAACGCAACTATCAGGCGAATGCCAAGACCATCGAAACTGCGAATGCCACCACCCAAACGATTATCAACCTCCGGTAATTAACCGGGCGGCCATACCTGCAGTTACGCAGCGGCAAACAGCGGAAGTTGTTTGCCGCTTATTTATTGCTCGTCTTTTTCCTGCCGTTTTTTTGGCTCGCCCATTTTTATTTTTCTTTTTGCTATCAATTAGTTAGCGCATATTTTAGGCGTGATAGCTAATTGGCATCGCTCTTGCAAAACCTCCAGTAACGGCAAATCTGCCAAAAAACTAGCGCTTCCTGTACCGCGCTGGAAAATCTGGAGAACATTGTGGACAAAGCCCTCTTTATCGCCATGAGCGGAGCCAAGCACAACATGCTGGCCCAGGCCAATCGCGCCAATAATCTGGCCAACCTGAGTACTACCGGCTTCCGTGCAGATTTTGAGCAGTCGCGCAGCATGGGCGTTTATTACGGCGATGGGCAACCAACCCGCGCCTACGCCATGACTGAATCACCCCGCGCTGACTTTACCCCCGGTGCGATGATCGCCACTAACAATCCGCTTGATGTCGCCATCCAGGGGCAGGGCTTCTTTGCCGTACAAGCGCCTGACGGCTCCGAGGCCTATACCCGCGCCGGCAACTTTGCGGTCGATGTCAATGGCATGTTACGCACCGAAAATGGCCTACCGGTATTGGGTGCGAGCGGTCCCATCAATATCCCTGAAAACAAAAAGATCCAGGTGGGTACTGACGGCACTATTTCGATTATCAGCGACGATCAAGGCCCCGAAGGGATGGTTGAGGCGGGGCAGATCAGGTTGGTTAACCCTGATCTTGAAACCCTTGAAAAAGGGGATGACGGTTTGTTTCGCCGCCGCGATGGATTGACCTCATTGCCTGCGGCCGAAGTCACTATCCGCAGCGGCATGCTTGAAGGTAGCAACGTCAATGCGATTGATGAATTTACGCAGATTCTCAGCCTCTCGCGCCAGTATGAAATGCAAGTGAAAGTAATGAAGACAGCAGAAGAAAATTCCGCAAGTTCTGCCCAACTTTTACAAATGTCGTAATTGGATTTTAAATTTTTTAATGCCTGTATCGATTGCAAGTATTTAACCCGAGGAATACATCATGATCGCCGCCCTTTACGTCAGCAAAACCGGTTTATCGGCGCAAGATCGCCAGTTGACGACAATCTCAAATAATTTGGCGAATACCAGTACTGTCGGTTTCAAACGCGACCGCGCTGTGTTTGAAGATTTGTTGTATCAAAACCAACGTCAGGCAGGAACACAACAAACTCCGGATACCGAATTGCCCTCCGGATTGCAACTGGGCGCCGGTGTGCGGGTTGTGGCAACGGAAAAAGAATTTACCCAGGGCAATCTGCAAGTCACTGAGCAGTCACTTGATGTTGCAATTGATGGCCATGGTTTTTTACAGGTGTTGCAACCTGATGGAACTATTGCCTACACGCGCAACGGTCAATTGCAAATTAATAGTGACGGGCAATTGGTGAACGCCGACGGTTATTTGTTGGAGCCGGCGATTATTGTGCCCGAAGGTTCTACCAAAATTACCATCGGTACTAACGGTGCCGTCAATGCGTACACCCCGGGTGAAGTTGAGCCCCAACAATTGGGCGATATTACCCTGGTTGACTTTATCAACTATCCCGGCTTGCAACCAATTGGTGGAAATTTGTTTTTGGAAACCGTCGCCAGTGGCAACCCGATTGAAGGTACCCCTGGTGAAAACGGATTGGGTGTGATCAAGCAAGGTATGTTGGAAAACTCCAACGTGGATATCGTGGAAGAAATGGTCAACATGATCACCACCCAACGTGCCTACGAAATGAATTCCAAAGTGGTATCCACCGCCGACCAGATGTTGCAGTACATCACCCAAAATCTTTAAGCGAGTGATTTGATTATGCGCACTTTTATTTGTTGTAACGCAGCGCTGCCAAAAAAGATGGCATTGGTGCTAATGCTCATCGGTCTGAGCGGTTGCTTTACTAACACAAAACCAATACCGGATGATCCGGCCTATGCGCCGACTATTGCATCCAACATGGTAGTGCCACAGCGCACCGAAGGGGCGCTGTATCAGGATATATACGGATTGAATTTGTTTGATGACCGCAAAGCCCATTTTGTCGGTGATGTCATTACCGTCACGCTGAGTGAGCGTACGGTATCGAGAAAATCATCCGGTGTTGCGACCGGTAAAAAAAGCGGTGTGGATTTTAATGCAGGGCCTTTGCTTGGTGCCAACCCTACTATCAAGGGGCGTGAATTTACTACAACACTGGAGCAGGACCGGACCTTTGACGGCAGCGCTGATGCCGACCAAAGCAATAGTTTGCAAGGCAACATTACTGTCACCATTGCTGAAATTTTGCCGAATGGGAATTTGATGGTGCGCGGCGAAAAATGGATCACATTAAATCGCGGCGATGAATTTATCCGCATCAGTGGCTTGGTGCGTCCGGAAGATATTGCACCGGATAATACAATTCTTTCTACCCGTTTAGCCAATGCGAAAATTTCGTACAGCGGCACCGGTGCTCTGGCCGATGCTTCAAGCATGGGTTGGTTGTCGCGCTTTTTTAACAGCGCTTTGTGGCCATTGTAATCCGGATTATTGAGGTTCTTTTATGCGTAGTATGACTATATTTATGATCGCTGTTACGTTGATATTCAGTACAGCGGTCCAGGCTGAGCGCATTAAAGACATTGCCAATGTTGCCGGTGTCCGCGCTAACCAGTTAGTGGGCTACGGTTTGGTGGTGGGGTTGGATGGCACCGGTGACCAGGTCACCCAATCGCCATTTACCACCCAATCATTTAATAACATGCTCAAGCAATTTGGCATCACCGTACCTGAAGGTGCGCGTATGCAAATGAAAAACGTTGCGGCAGTCATGATCCAGGCGGAGCTTCCCGCTTTTTCAAAACCAGGCCAAGCTATTGACGTAACAGTTTCCTCGATCAGCAATGCAAAAAGTTTGCGCGGCGGCAGTTTGTTAATGACTCCGCTGAAAGGTCTGGATGGAAAAGTCTACGCCATTGCCCAGGGCAATTTGATCGTCGGCGGATTAAGTGCAGCAGGTGCCGATGGCTCGAATCTTACCGTTAACATTCCCAGTGCCGGGCGCATCCCCAGCGGCGCGATAGTGGAGCGTATGGTGGAAAATAGTTTTGCTGGCGGCCAGCCGATTGTCTTTAATTTGCATCGCGCCGATTTCTCTACTGCCAATTCCCTCGCAAAAAGTATCAACAAAATGTTAGGCCCGGATGTGGCCCGCCCGATTGATGCTGTTTCCATTATGGTTACTTCGCCCGCGAATCCTGCGCAGCGGGTCGATTTTATTGCGATGCTGGAAAATATCGAGATCCAGGTTGCCGAAGAAGTGGCGAGGGTGATTATTAATTCGCGTACCGGCACTGTAGTGGTCGGAAAAAATGTCCGTGTTTCACCGGTCGCAGTAACTCACGGTGGCATCACTGTATCGGTCGCGGAAAGTTTGACGGTGAGCCAGCCCAATTCATTCGG
>JAJQJO010000176.1 GCA_021323495.1 Cellvibrio sp.
TGGTTTGGTTGAGAATCGTCAATAAAGGTGCGGCCAGGAATACACCAAGGCTATCCCCCATCCATCGCGTCAGGGATGTGTAGAACGCTGATTCCATATTGTCGTTGTAGTAAAGGCTGGATACCACTCCGCCCATGGCTGCCGGGACAAGCATGCCCAGGGAGCCGAGCAATAAAAAGCAAAGGGTGTTAGCGCGATGCAGATGAGAGAGATTGCATTGCGCGCGGCGCAATAGCCATACAGTGAACATGGGGCCAAGGGTATTGCCCGATGCGAGCAAAAAGGTGGTTGATAGATTGGCACCGCTGAGAAGATTGAGTGCAAGTGCCGCTAAAAAAACACCCGGCCACAACTGCGGTGACCAGCGATAGAGTGCGGCGACCGCAATACCGCTGGGCAGCCAGAAGAGAGTGATTTTGTCATTCTCGAAAGGTATACAAAGCCCTAGCCAGCCAGTGAGGCTGTAGGCCAGAAATACCGTAAGTAATTGAGCGAGCCTGGGTGGATTGGGCTGCAAAATTCTTTCCCCGGATGAGGCAAAAAGCATGCATCGGTCTCATTATTGACTAAGGGCAATCCAATAACACTAATCCAGCAAAAAGTCTCCACCACCGTTTATATCTTTATGGTGGCGTGAAGAGATATCCTAAGAATAGGTTAGATTTGATGCCGTTGTCGCAAAAGTTTAATCCTTCCGCAAAACTCCAAGTGCTAGCTCCCTGTTCTTGGCAAACGTGTTGATAAAGTTAACAAAAAGCCTCTTTAATAACCAATCAATCTTTGTCCTCAAACCATTGTGCACAAATTCTCAAAAAAGGCTTGTCTTTTCAGCCTGAAACATTATTATACGCGCCTCGCATTTAGGGTCGTTAGCTCAGTCGGTAGAGCAGTTGGCTTTTAACCAATTGGTCGCTGGTTCGAATCCAGCACGACCCACCACTTAACTGTATCGTGGTTAAAAAAGTACCGAATGGTGCTTCAAAATATAGTAAATGCGAACCCTGCGGGTCGTTAGCTCAGTCGGTAGAGCAGTTGGCTTTTAACCAATTGGTCGCTGGTTCGAATCCAGCACGACCCACCATATTTGAGTCAGTGCAGTAAAAAGAGGGCGCTTCTAGAGCGCCCTTTTTTATTGGATTAAATCCGTGTTGCAGCGTTTATCTGCAGCAATACCCATTGGCGCTAAATGGCACCAGTAAGTCTGTGATAAAATTTGCTCGTTTTTTCTCTTCGCCTTTGCGAATGAGTGTTTAGTGAGGCAATTTCATGTCTGAACTTTTAAAAGTTGCAACGCGCGATGCATCCGCGCAAGACCTGGTTAAGCAGCATCTCGCTCGCTTGTGGAGTGCGCCGCAGTACACTCCGGAGCAAGAGGCTGAATACAAGTTCAGGATCAAAGCCCTGCTCAAGCAGCACAATGCCGTGCTGGTTGCCCACTATTACACGGACCCACTGATCCAGGCGCTGGCGGAAGAGACCGGCGGCTGCGTATCTGACTCGCTGGAGATGGCGCGTTTTGGCAAAAATCATTCGGCCGATACCTTAATTGTCGCTGGCGTGAAGTTTATGGGCGAGACCGCCAAAATCCTCACCCCGGAAAAGCGCGTGCTTATGCCTACGCTGGAAGCAACTTGCTCATTGGACCTGGGTTGCCCTATCGATGAGTTTTCAGCTTTCTGCGACCAGCATCCTGATCGTACTGTAGTCGTTTATGCCAATACATCCGCTGCAGTAAAAGCTCGTGCGGATTGGGTAGTCACTTCCAGTATTGCGTTAGATGTGGTGGATCATCTGGACCGCCAAGGTAAAAAAATCCTCTGGGCGCCGGACAAGCACCTGGGCTCCTATGTCCAGCAAAAAACCGGTGCTGATGTCCTCTTGTGGGATGGTGCCTGTATCGTGCATGAAGAATTTAAAGCCAAAGGAGTGGAGGATCTCAAAATCCTTTATCCCGATGCGGCGGTTTTGGTTCACCCTGAGTCGCCCAAGGCGGTGGTTGATTTGGCGGACGTTGTAGGTTCAACCTCGCAACTGATCAAAGCGGCGCAAACCCTGCCCAATCGCGAGTTTATTGTTGCGACTGATCAGGGCATCTTCTACAAGATGCAACAGGTCAATCCCGACAAGGTTTTCCATATCGCCCCTACCGCTGGCAGTGGTGCAACCTGTCGCTCCTGCGCCAATTGCCCGTGGATGGCAATGAATGTACTGGATAACCTGGCCACCGTATTTGAGCGCAGTGACAACGAAATCCATGTCGATCCCGAGTTGGGTCGGCAGGCGATGATTCCGCTCCAGCGCATGCTGGATTTTAAAAAATAAGTATTCAACCGCTCTCGATGGTGTTTTGCTTGTTTCGTCTGGCTTCACTCAGTACCATGGCGCCTTTCGTGATTTGGTCACCCTGATTCCCCAAACTTTTATCGCTACATTATTTCGCTAGCTAACGGAGCTCCCGATGATTCAAGGCAGTATGGTTGCCCTGGTTACCCCCATGAATGCAGATAATTCCCTCGACTGGGCCAGTCTGCATAAATTGGTGGACTGGCATCTGGAGCAGGGTACCCACGCCATAGTGGCAGTGGGTACCACCGGTGAATCCGCTACGCTGAATGTGAACGAGCATTTGGCGGTGATTAAAAAAATCGTCGATCAAGTCAATGGCCGTATTCCGGTGATTGCCGGCACTGGCGCCAACTCTACTTCTGAAGCTGTCGAACTCACCCAGGCTGCCAAAGATGTGGGTGTCGATGCCTGCCTGCTAGTTACCCCTTATTACAACAAGCCAACCCAGGAAGGCTTGTTTTTACACCATGCGCACATTGCCCAGGCAGTTGCTATTCCGCAGTTTCTTTACAATGTCCCCGGCCGCACCGGTGTGGATATGAAGCCGGAAACAGCGCTTCGTTTGGCCAAGGTACCTAATATCATCGGCATCAAAGAAGCGACAGGTGATCTTGAGCGGGCTAAATTACTGATCGGACAAGCTCCTTCCAGCTTTGCAATTATCTCGGGTGATGATGCAACCGCAGTGGATTTGATTCTTTTAGGGGGCAAAGGGGATATTTCTGTCACGGCGAATGTCGTACCAGCGGCCATCGCGCGTATGTGTGAAATGGCCCTGGCGGGAAATGCGGCAGAAGCGCGCGCAATTAATGAGCGTTTGTTGCCTTTGCATACCGCTATGTTTGTCGAGTCAAACCCGATTCCCGTCAAATGGGCAGTTGAACAATTGGGGCTGATCCAGTCGGGTATTCGCCTGCCACTGACGCGTTTGTCAGAGCAGTATCACCAACAGGTTAAAACAGCCATGCAGGCAGCCGGGATTTAATCCAGATCCTGCTTGCAGGTTGTCGATGAGATGATTCATGAGTCCAATTAAAGCAATGACCATAACAACAATTTCTTTGCTGTCGACCAAGCGCCCTCTGTTGGCCTTGCTGGTTGCCGGCTTGAGTGTTTCCCTTTCTGGTTGCAGTACATTTTTTGGCGATGAGGGAGTATTCCGCAGCCGTGCGGGTGATTACCTCAAAGCGGACAATATCCCGCCGCTGGTATTACCTGCGGGTAAAAAGTCAGAAACCATGGGCGAGCTGTATCCCATCCCCACGATAACCGCGACCGAGTTTGGTTTTGATCCCAGTGCAGATGCTTATGAGGTTCCCCGTCCAATGCCGCTTTCGGCAAACCTGGAACAGGAAAACGTCAAGATCCAGCGTGTTGGCAGTGAGAGCTGGATTCTATTGAATGCGGCGCCCGGTGAAGTCTGGCCACGTATCCGTAACTTCCTGAATGTGAATACCCTGGCGGTAAGCAAGGCGGATATCGGCAAAGGCATTATCGAAACCAGCTGGTTGCAGTTCAAAACCGATTTAACAACTTACGATAGATACCGCCTGCAGATCGACCAGGGCGTACAGCCGGAAACAACCGAAATCCATATCACCCATATGAGTGTACCGGTTGCGGAAAAACCGGCGCCTGATATGGGCTGGCCGCGTCGCTCGGTAAATCCCGAACGCGAAAAGTGGATGCTGGATGAGCTGGCGGCCACCTTGGCAAGCGAGACTGCCGAAGGCGGTACTTCACTCCTGGCACAGGAGATCGGCGGCGCCGTAAAAGCCAATCTGGGGGTATCCCACAATGAGCCGCTGATGACGATTAAACTCGATCGCCAGCGCGCGTTTGCTACTCTGACCTATGCGGCCAAGCAGGATGGTTTTACTACCTTTGATGCGGATACCGAGGCCGGTCTTTTTTATGTCCAATACATTAATCCCGAGGATTCCAAGCCGGGTTGGTTCAAGCGTTTCTTCCATATTGGCTTGAATCCCAAACCACCGACATCCCCGTATAGCCTGGACCAGGTAAAAACCAACATGTTGACTGGCGACGCTTTTGAAAAAGCGCCTCGCTCGGACCGTGACGAGGAAGAAGTTCTGCCAGATGCACCCGGTTACCTGATCGTAGTGACCGGTACTGAAGGTAATTTTGTGGTGCGTGTACGCGATCCTTATGGCAAGCGTTTGACATCACATGAAGCACGTGAATTGTTGACTATCTTGCGCAGAAACCTGATTTAGATGTTCGCTCCCCTGCGCTTTGCATCCCTCGGTAGCGGTAGCCGCGGCAACTCTACCCTGGTGGAGTGGAGTGCAGGCACGCTTCTGGTTGATTGCGGATTCAGCGTCAAGGAAGCTATCCAGCGGCTCGAACGCCTGGGTAAGCGCGCGGAAGATTTGCTGGCGATACTGGTAACCCATGAGCATGCAGACCATATCAAAGGTGTGGCTGCGATGGCGCGGCGTTACGATCTGCCGGTCTATATGACACCGGGAACCTATCACAGCCGCAACCTGGGAGAATTACCCGATCTGCGTTTGATCGAAGCCTATACTCCTTTTGTATTAAACGATTTACAGATTACGCCGGTAGCGGTGCCTCATGATGCGCGCGAACCAGCGCAGTTTGTGTTTGAATATGCCGGACTGCGCTTGGGTATATTGACCGATCTGGGCAGCATTACCGCCCATGTCGAAGCGCATTACCAGGATCTGGATGCAATGGTACTGGAAGCAAACCACGATCCGGTGATGCTCGCGTCGGGCTCATATCCTCCATCGCTGAAGCAGCGTGTAGGCGGGCTTTGGGGGCATTTGAGCAACCAGCAGGCGGCGGGGTTCTTACAGCGCCTTAACTGCGCGCGGTTGCAGCATCTGGTCGTAGCGCATATCAGCCAGCAAAATAATTCGCTGGAGCTGGCCCAGGCCGCTTTGGCACCCGTTACGGCAGAGGTAAGACAGATAACCTTTGCGTGTCAAAACCAGGGATTTGATTGGTTGTCAGTTTCTTAAATTCTGTTTTTTTTACTTTCTGTTTGTTACTTTTTATTTTCTTAATACGTACTTTCGAATAGCAGGCCTATCAATGGAAAAGCGCGAACAACTCTACGCTGGCAAAGCCAAATCCATCTACAAAACTGACGATCCTGATCATGTGATCATGTTGTTCCGCAATGATACCTCCGCCTTTGATGGCAAGCGTATCGAGCAGCTCGACCGCAAAGGCATGGTGAATAACAAGTTCAACGCCTTCATCATGACCAAGTTGCAAGAAGCCGGGATCCCGACCCACTTTGTGAAATTAGTGTCAGACACCGAAACCCTGGTAAAAACCATGCAGATGATCCCCGTTGAATGCGTGGTGCGCAATCTCGCGGCTGGTTCGCTGGTGCGTCGTCTCGGGGTTCAGGAAGGTATGGACTTGAATCCACCTACCTTTGAACTCTTCCTGAAAAACGATGCGCTGGGTGACCCTATGGTCAATGAATCCCATGTGCAATCATTCGGCTGGGCGACTCCCGAGCAATTGGCGCGCATGAAAGAATTGACCTTTAAGATCAACGCCGTGCTCAAGGATTTGTTTGCCTCAGGCAACATGTTGCTGGTGGATTTCAAAGTGGAATTTGGCCTGCACAAGGGCGAAGTCATTCTTGGGGACGAGTTCTCACCAGACGGCTGCCGTTTGTGGGATAAAGACACCCGTGAAAAATTGGATAAAGACCGCTTCCGTCAAAATCTCGGCAATGTTGACGAATCTTACGAAATGGTCGGCCAGCGTCTGGGGTTAACTTTCTAATAGGTGCCCAGCGCAGGCAAAGGGGCTTCGGCCCCTTTTTTATTACAGGTTTTATTCCAGGGTGAATTTTAACCATTAGTATCTATACTCAAGCGATATCCCTCGACAGAGCCAGAACAACAAATAAATCATGGAGAACTTACAGTGAACGAACGTCGCGTATTTGAACGCACCTCGACATCGGTGCGTGTTGAAATGTCCCACCCAAGTTTCGGTACGATTGTTGGTTTCGCCAGAGATATTTCCGATGGTGGAGCGCAGGTACAAATTGAAAACCAGGTATGTCCCCCGGTAGGCACTGAAGTCTCAGTCAAATTTAAAAAAGCGGTGGGTGCAATTAATGCGGAGCCGGTGCGTATGCGTGTGGTGCATCAATTGCGCAATACCATTGGTTTAATGTTTGTACGGGGCGCGCTTTAAGTTGCGCCCCTTGTGCTGGCTAGTTTGCGCATTGTTTCGGCAAGCGTAGATCCAATTTCTGGTTTCTCAGGTTTTGTTGAAGTTGCTGCAAATCGCTGCATGCCATCTGTGGGTTATCCTCTAAATGCAACTGGGTAACATGCAGCAAATGTAAAAGCGGTGCCGGGTTTTTTATTTTGTTATTCGATAGTACCAGCTTTTCCAGGCGCCCCAATTTTCCGAGTTCATTGATATCCGCTAATAAATTGTCCGCCAGATTAAGTTCTTTCAATGCAAAAAATTTATCCAATCCCACCAGGGATTTAATTCCTGCATTGCTGCAATTCAAGCGTGTAAAGTCTTCAGCACTGGTGATATTCAAATCGACAATGGTCTGCTCTACGCAGTCGCGAAGTTGTGTATCCGCGAGTTGATAATCTTTAAATAGTGATGGAGGCGTGTAGACAACATTTTCGTTGACACTGACGGAGTAATTTTTACATCCCGCAGTCAATAAACTGGTGGTTAGCCCACAAAAAAGTAACAAAGATTTGCTAAACATATGGAATTTACCTGGATTGGGGCGGAAAATGCGCACGCAAATATACGGGCGATGCAGCCACTTTAATCAGATCTCTATCTGGCAGCAATCATAGAATTCAGTATTTATTCAGTTCCATTATTTAACAATCGCCACAGGCTACCATTGATTGGCAGTTACCGATTTTATCGTCCCATTGGAGAGTTTTTAGTATGAAATATATCCTCGCTATCATGTTGTCATTTGCAATTATTGGTTGTACTACGACCGATCCCTACACTGGTGAACAAAAAACCAGTAATACCGCCAAAGGCGCAGGTATAGGGGCGATTGCCGGTGCGGTTCTGGGGGCAGCTACCGGTGATGATAGTAAAGACCGTCGTGACCGCGCATTGAAAGGGGCAGCCATTGGCGGAATTGTTGGTGGTGGTGCCGGTAACTACATGGATCGCCAGGAAGCCAAGTTGCGTCAAGAACTGCAGGGCACCGGCGTACAGGTAAGACGTGAAGGCAATAACTTGTATCTGGTAATGCCAGGCAATATCACCTTCGCATCCAATAGTGCTGATATCCGCGC
>JAJQJO010000462.1 GCA_021323495.1 Cellvibrio sp.
CCGCCCGCCGATGCATCACCTGTTTTAGGCCTGGAAGTAGCGGGTGAGATTATTGCCTGTGGTGAAAACGTGGACCGCTGGCAAATAGGTGAGAAGGTATGCGCATTGGTAAACGGCGGGGGCTATGCGGAATATGCGCTTGCCCCTGCAGCCCAATGTTTGCCGGTGCCGCAGGATTTTTCCTATATACAAGCGGCTGCGCTTCCTGAAACATTTTTTACCGTATGGCACAACCTGTTTCAGCGCGCCCGGTTAACAGCAGGAGAAAGTCTGTTAATCCACGGCGGCACCAGCGGCATAGGCACAACCGCGATCCAGTTGGCGCATGCCTTTGGTATCCGGGTATTTGCAACAGCCGGTTCAGCTGATAAATGTGCGTCAATTAACGCGTTGGGTGCGACGGCAATTAATTATCGTGAGCAGGATTTTGTTGCTGTTATTAAAGAGCAAACCCAAGGGTTCGGTGTAAATGTGATTCTGGATATGGTCGGGGGTGATTATATCCAGCGCAATTTTTCTGCCGCTGCGAAAGAAGGGCGCATAGTTAATATTGCGTTTTTGCACGGCAGCAAAGTCCAGGTGGATTTGATGCCGGTGATGCTCAAACGTTTAAGCCTGACTGGCTCTACGTTGCGCGCTCAATCAGTGCAAACAAAAACCATTATTGCCCGTGAACTGGAAACAAAAGTGTGGCCGTTATTAAACAATAAAACGATCGAACCAATTATTGATTCGGTTTTTCCGTTTGCGCAAGTTGCGGATGCACATCTGCGCATGGAATCCAATCTGCATATTGGAAAAATAATCTTGACTATAAATTCCTCGCTTTGAAAAAGACGCGCAGGAAAAATTCCAAGCGCTCCTGAGCTCCCTGGCGACGCGCCCCGTTTCGAAGGGAGGAATTACAGAGAAATCCATATGAAAAATTCTCGCCGCCCTCTGGATGGTATTCGTGTAATCGAAGTGGGGCAATTGCTTGCCGGACCTTTTGCGGGATGTATGCTCGCTTACTTCGGTGCGGAAGTAATCAAAATTGAACCACCGGAGGGTGATCCTATTCGCGGTTGGCGGGTGCTGGAAAACGGTACCTCACATTGGTGGCGCAGCATCGGTCGGAATAAAAAAAGCGTCACCCTGGATTTGAAAAAAAAAGAAGGCCAAAAAATTGCGCGGCAATTGATTGATGGTGCCGATGTGGTCATCGAAAATTTTCGTCCTGGTGTAATGGAAAACTGGGGGTTGGGGCCAGAAGAAATTAAAAAATCCAATCCCAAAATTGTCTACGCCCGCATTTCCGGTTACGGACAAACCGGTCCTTATGCAACCAAACCGGGATTTGCCTCGGTCTGTGAAGGTATGAGTGGTTTCCGTTACGTCAATGGTTTTCCTGGCCAGGCCCCGGTACGCCCAAACCTCAGTATTGGCGATACTATCTCTGGAATTCACGCTGCACTGGGTATTGCGTTGGCATTATTGGCGCGTGAGCGCAATACTGATGGCGACGGACAACTGGTAGATGTTGCACTCTATGAATCCATGTTCAACCTGATGGAAGCCGTCGTACCGGAGTTTTCCGGTGCTGGTGTGATTCGCGAACCATCCGGCACAACGGTGACCGGCATCGTACCCACCAATACCTATCGCTGTAAAAACGGTAAATATGTGGTGATTGGCGGCAACGGTGATTCAATCTTCCAACGGTTGATGGAAGTTGCAGGTTATCCTGAAATGGCTAATGATCCACGTATGGCAAATAATGCCGGGCGTGTCAGGCACGAATTGGAGATCGATAATGCCCTCGCTGCCTGGTGTATGAGCAAAGATGCGGACGAGATTTTGCAATTGCTCGAACAGGCCCGGGTACCGGGTGGGCCGATTTATAATGTGCAGGATATGTTTGCTGATCCCCACTTTAACGCGCGCGAGTTATTTGAACAGGTAGAAATTAATGGCAGGCCGCTAAAAATCCCGGCGATATTGCCCAAGTTATCCGACACTCCGGGCCGTACTGACTGGCCGGGTGGTGAAATTGGTAGCCATACACAAGAAGTCTTGCTGTCAGTGCTGAATTTATCGCAAGCGAATCCGGTCTGTATCGCCACTACAAAGGTAATGATTATTTTGTCTTTCAAGTGGCAACCCACAGTGAAAGCCGTGAACCCCTGGTGTTTTATCGTTGCTTGTACGGCGATTATTCCTGGTGGGTGCGTCCATTGGACATGTTTCTTGAAACTGTCGAGTTGGCTGGCGAAACTATTCCACGGTTTCGTTTTGTGCGGGGATTAACGGAGCAGGAATTGGCTAATTATTTGGCACCGCTGGTGGAAGTAAAAAAATCGTGAGTAATAGCGAGCAAGAAAATTCTCCTGCGGAAGATATTAATTTTTCTGCGAAGGATGCGCAGTGGATGACCTATGCCCTGCAACTTGCGGCGAAGGGTGAAGCAATTGGTGAAGTGCCAGTAGGAGCAGTTATTGTCCAGGATGAAAAAATAATTGGCGAAGGTTTTAATCAACCGATCACCGGTTACGACCCTACTGCCCATGCAGAAATTATCGCGCTACGCCAAGCGGCACAGCAGGTGAAAAATTATCGTTTGAGTGGCTCGACTATCTACGTCACCCTGGAGCCTTGCACTATGTGTGTGGGTGCCTTGGTGCATGCGCGTATTGCACGTTTGGTATTTGGCACTACGGAACCTAAAGCCGGTGCGGTAGTGAGCAAATCGCGATTATTGGATAACGATTATTTCAATCACAAAGTAGATTATTGTGGCGGATTAATGGCACAACAATGCCAGCACCAGCTGAGTAATTTTTTTGCTGTGCGGCGTGAACAAAAGAGACAGGAAAAATTGGTACCACTGAAATGAGTAGGGGCCGCATAAGCGGCCCCGTACAGATACTATCCCTAAGTAGAAGTAGTCAATTCGCGTCGATTTTCCCTTCGAATCCCTGACCGCCTTTCCTCCTGCGCTAGTGCAATCCTTTGATGTCTTCCGACATCGCTTCCCTGACAGGTGGGCGCATCCATTGACCTTTCATGGCCAGCATACATCATTGTCTACTTCCCTGGTGTTGCCATTATGCTGCTATGGCTCCCGGCGGCATAGTCGCTAAAGTCGCAAATTTTTGTAGGAAATTGACTACACTCTAGATCACTTAAGTCTATGTATTCGACTACTTTATAACCTTATAGCAGGGGATATATTCGCGCCCCGGTAATTTCATCCGGCTCTGGCGAGCAAATGACTCCAGCAGTTCATCGACCGGGTGCATAATTTCGGAATCGCCGTGCAGCTCAAAATGACCGTATTTTTCAATGGCGAGAATGCCATCCTCTTTGACATTGCCCGCGACAATGCCGGAAAAAGCCCGGCGCAAATTGGCGGCCAATTGGTTGACTGGTTGGTTTTTATGCAGCTCCAGATTGCGCATATTTTCATGGGTGGGAATAAACGGTTGCTGTAAATCAGGACTGATTTTTAACTGCCAGTTGAAATAATAGGCATCATCACTGTGTTTGCGGAATTCGCGCACTTTTTTGATGCCTTCTTTCATTTCACGGGCGACTGCATCCGGATCATTGACGATGATTTTGTAATGCGCTTGTGCCTCCTCACCCAGTGTATCGCCAATAAATTTATCAATCCGGGAGAAATATTCAGCGGAGGTTTCCGGGCCGGTAAAAATAAGCGGGAAGGGAATGTCTTTATTGTCGGGGTGTAAAAGCAAACCAAGGATATAAAGGATCTCTTCTGCCGTTCCAGCGCCACCGGGAAATACGATAATCCCATGGCCAAGGCGTACAAAGGCTTCAAGGCGTTTTTCGATATCGGGCATGATGGCGAGCTGATTGACAATCGGGTTAGGTGCTTCAGCTGCAATGATGCCTGGTT
>JAJQJO010000177.1 GCA_021323495.1 Cellvibrio sp.
TTATTTCTCCTGGCAACACGGCGAAAAAGCCGGGATTGCGCAAGCAACCAACGGTATCTCCAATTTGGTAACGGAAGAAAAAAACGATGCTTATGAAGTCGGCTTAAAATCATTATTGTTGGATGACACACTGGTATTTAATCTGGCTGTATTTGAAATGAATATTGAAGACTACCAACAAACCAGCCGCGTGTTCGACGAGTACGGCACCAACCTCGCCCGCCAAGCCGACCCTAACGCGAACGATGTTTACACCAATGCGACGGCCAATATTCCCGAGGTACGCGCACGCGGGATTGAAATCGACAGCGTTTATTCCGGCATTCCCTATACCACCTTGCGCTTTGCTGGTGCAATCACCGATGCAGAATACGTAGAATTCACCAACTCACCCCAGCCCGTCGAGAACGGTTACGCCGGCGCGCCGCCTTACCAGGATGTCAGTGGCGAAACCCTGCCGGGCGCATCGAAATATTCCTTCAATATCGGCGCCGACTATCGCTTACCGGTATGGGATAACAAAGAATTCCACACCACCCTGAACGCGCAATACAACAGCAAATTCAATTCCGATAACTCCTTGTCAACTTATGGCTGGATTGAAGCCAGGACTGTGGTTGATTTTGGGATAGGTATTGGCAACGCGGATCAAACCTTTGATGTAAGCTTGATTGTTAAAAACCTGTTTGATGACGATACCCCAAGTACACGCACCTGGAATAGTTACACACCAGCGGTACCGCGGTGGGCGGCAATTAGTTTTAGTGGAAGGTTCTAGGAAAAAAATACGGCGGCCACATGGCCGCCGCACTTGATTTCCTGGTCAGAAGGGTTTGCCTCACTACAAACGGGCCATCGGAAAAATGAGCACTACTATAAAAATTATTTTCTTCATTTTTTCCGATTTCATTTTAGTACTGATTAATACGATGCCCCATCAATTTCCTTTATAAATACATGTTTATAAAAGCTTGGCTCAACCATTCTGAAATTAACGGCCATTATCGTTTCGGGGCAAAGTTCTGTAGTTATATAGTGAGTTATGCAGCCACAATTGTCGCAGCGATGAAATTCAACTTCGCGGTCCCCCCAAATGTAGCGCGAAGTATTAAACCCATTTGAATTAATTGTTACAGCTTCCGGGGGATAATAACCCCACAATGCCTCGTATCTTCTACAAATAGAACAATTACAGTGACCAAGATATTCTGGCAATTCAGCAACGCTGATTTCAATTCGACCGCAGTGACACTTGGCGTAAATTTTCATAGATATATCGCACCATCATTGTTTATTCAATTTCCTGGTCTACTTCCCGGTTCATACCCTAGCCCCGCCAATACCGGTGGGGAACTTAATGTTGCAGCAAAATAATCACTGCTTTATATTAATTTTATTTGAAAAGCCTCAGCAGGATTGCGCGTAAAAATTTGGGCCAGTTCATCTGCGGTAAAACCGCGATCTTTCAGTGCTGGAATCAGGTTCGTTATTAATGGCGCGAATGAATTGAATTTACCGCCGTTGGGTTCGGTAGCCGTATACCAGCCTGCGTCCTGCGAGACGAGCAACTTCTGCAAGTATCCTTCAGTTTTTATTCGCGTTATTAATTCCACATAGTGTGGTGTTTGTTCGGGGCGATAGCCATCGTAGGAAATCCATGCCCCTTGCGCCAGGGCTTGCTGATGAAATTGAAAATCCGCTTCACTTTGTGCGTGTATCCATATCCACCTTGCAGGTGAAACGCCCGCATCCTTTAAGAGTTTAAGTTGTTCCATTGCTGATGTTCCGTTAACGCCGGGTTTTACTTCGCGCCAGGGACCTATATGGCAACCTATTACCATCCCGCTTTTTTTGTGCGTAAGTACGGCCGCTTTCACTAATTTATTTTCATCCTTTGTCAAGGAGCCACCGGATACACCAATCTTGATCATCCCCGGTTTTATACCCGTGCCGTCAATGCCATCATGCCATTCACCCAGCCACTTTTGTGCAAGTGCATCGGCGCTCATAGCGTCAAAATAATCGGGCTTGAATTGGGCATCATTAGATAAATAGGCGCCGGTGGTAGTGACAATTTGCATACCGCTGGCTTGGGCCAAGGCTTTGAGTAGTGGCGGGTTGCGCCCCACACCCACCGCAGTGCAATCAATAAAAGTCTTGCAACCGAGCTTCTGGATTTCGGTGAGATGCGGCAACACTGTTGCAACAACTTCATTGAGGTTGAGGGATAAAGGATTTTTTAATTGTTCTGAATAGGGGCGTAAATCGGCAAACAAATGTTCATGGGTGAGGGTAAAACCCATGCTCAACGAAGGTCGCGCGCCGAGCACCGACATAAAGTGATCGCCCGATGGGTTGGTACCGGGAGAACTTTTCAGTTGTTCACAGGCGGTTAGACAAACACTCGCGACACCAGCCAAACTACCTTTTATAAAAGATCGACGTTTCATTGCCCGGCTCCTTAAGGTGAAGTCAACAATTGGTTCTTGCGCGATTAGCGTTACTTAGTGTCAATGCTTATCAAACCGAAAGCCACTAAATTTACGAGCGAGATCAGATCCTTGTCTTACTGCCTGGCCGGTCTACAAGTGAATCAATGTGGCGCCGCCTGCCGCCTTAAAAAGTGAGCATAGCCGACAGAGCTCGATTGGCAAGCCTTGTCATAGTGACAGTGCTTCGCAAAAGCCCCAGGTAGCAGCAGCCAATGACTAGCCCCGCTTTTATTAAATATTAATTAATATGATGCGCCATATAAGCCCGGCCCAACCATCCTGAAGCTAACGGCCATTATAGTTTCAGAGCAAAATTATGTAGTTATACAACAAGTTATGCAGCCGCAATTATCGCACCGATGGAATTCAACCTCGCGATCTTCCCAAATGTAGCTCGAGGTGCTGCATCCATTTGAATCAATCGATACTGCATCAGGGGGATAATATCCCCACAATGCTTCATACCTTATACAAATGGAACATTGCAATGGCTGAAATGTTTTCAACATGATCGCGACTGCAAACGCCAACGCCAACGCCATAATGGAGAGGCAGCTCACATAAGATTCCTGCCGGGCTGCCGCAACTGGTTGATGACGTTAGCCGCGCTTAATAAACATGGCTCTTTGAGGGTGGCAACTTCCCAGCCCGGAACTACACCAAGCCCAAACCCTCCGTTTCCATCGCATTAACGGCATTGGCTGCAGCCCATCCGCCACTAAACTGTCCTAAAAGTGTAAAACCCCGGGTATAGACTTCTTTTTCTTTGGGCAATTGAGATAACTTCCTGTATATTACGCCGCTATTTTCCACCCCAGTTTTTCTAACCTTGCTTAACCTTTAAAAGAGAGTCCTATGGCTGACTTATCCCTTTACAGAAACATCGGTATCTTCGCCCACGTGGACGCCGGTAAAACCACTACCACCGAGCGTATCCTCAAGCTCACTGGCCGTATCCACAAAATCGGTGAAGTTCATGAAGGTGAATCGACTACCGACTTTATGGAACAAGAAGCCGAGCGCGGTATTACCATTCAATCGGCAGCCGTAAGCTGTTTCTGGAAGGGTCACCGCTTTAATGTAATCGATACCCCCGGACACGTTGACTTCACCGTTGAAGTGTACCGTTCATTGAAAGTACTCGATGGCGGTATCGGCGTGTTCTGTGGTTCAGGCGGCGTAGAACCTCAGTCTGAAACCAACTGGCGTTATGCGAACGATGCAAAAGTATCGCGTCTGATCTTCGTAAACAAACTCGACCGTATCGGCGCTGACTTTCTGCGCGTTACCGACCAGGTTAAGAAAGTATTGGGCGCCAAGCCATTGATCATGACTTTGCCAATCGGCCGCGAAGACACTTTCGTAGGTGTGGTTGATTTGCTGACCCGCAAAGCGTACGTGTGGGATGACTCTGGCCAACCAGAAAACTACACCATCACTGACGTTCCAGCCGATATGGTTGACGATGTTGAGATGTACCGCGACCAATTGGTTGAAAATGCGGTTGAAGTTGATGACGACCTGCTAATGGCGTACATGGAAGGCGAACAACCTTCTATTGAAGACATCAAGCGCTGTGTACGTAAAGGTACTCGCGAACTGGCCTTCTTCCCAACTTACTGTGGTTCGGCATTCAAAAACAAAGGTATGCAGCTCGTACTTGACGCTGTTGTTGACTATCTGCCAGCGCCACAAGAAGTTAACCCACAGCCTTTGACAGACGAAGAAGGTAATCCAAACGGTCAGTTTGCTATCGTTGATGCAAATGAGCCGTTCCGTGCGCTGGCGTTCAAAATCATGGACGACCGTTTTGGCGCCCTGACTTTCTGCCGTATCTACTCAGGCGTATTGAACAAAGGTGACACCATCCTCAACTCCTTCACCGGTAAAAGTGAACGTGTTGGCCGTATGGTTGAGATGCAAGCAAACGAGCGTACCGACCTGACCACTGCGCAAGCTGGTGACATCATTGCGTTGGTAGGTTTGAAGAACGTACAAACCGGTCATACCCTGTGTGATCCGAAACACCCATGTACTCTCGAACCAATGATTTTCCCTGAGCCGGTAATCTCGATTTCGGTAACGCCGAAAGACAAGACTGGTGTAGAAAAGATGGGTATTGCGATCGGTAAAATGGTTGCTGAAGACCCAACTTTCCGCGTTGAAACCGATATCGATTCAGGTGAAACCATCCTGAAAGGTATGGGTGAATTGCATCTGGATATTAAAGTAGACGTTCTGAAACGTACTTACGGTGTTGAGTTGATCGTAGGCCAACCACAGGTTGCTTACCGTGAAACGATTACCCGTGAAATCGAAGACAGCTACACCCACAAGAAACAATCGGGTGGTTCTGGTCAGTACGGTAAGATCGACTACCGCATCAAACCAGGTGAAGCGAACACTGGCTTCGTATTCAAGACCTCATGTGTTGGCGGTAGCGTTCCTAAAGAATTCTATCCAGCGATTGAAAAAGGCTTCAAGTCAATGATGGGCACTGGCCCATTGGCTGGCTTCCCGGTATTGGACGTTGAAGTTGACCTGTTCGACGGTGCATTCCACGCCGTTGACTCCTCGGCAATTGCGTTTGAAATCGCTGCAAAAGGCGCTTTCCGTCAATCTATGCCGAAAGCAGGCCCACAACTGCTTGAGCCAATCATGAAAGTTGACGTGTACAGCCCGGAAGATCACGTAGGTGATGTTATCGGTGACTTGAACCGTCGTCGCGGCATGATTTCTGGTCAGGAAGCAAACGTGACCGGCGTGCGCATCAAGGCTGACGTACCACTTTCAGAAATGTTTGGTTACATTAGTACCCTGCGTACCATGACCTCTGGTCGCGGTCAGTTCTCTATGGAATTCTCTCACTACTCCGCATGCCCTGCGAACGTATCTGAAGCCGTAATTGCCAAAGAGAAAGAAAAGAAAGCTGCCGCTAACAAGTAAATTGTTTAGTTCGTTTTCTAAAAAGCCCCGCTAGTGAAAACTGGCGGGGCTTTTTTTATCACGAACGACAACCATACGAAGAGAAGTGCGAAAGAAGTGCAATTGAAACTTGGTAAACGATTAAGACAAATTGAATCTATGGTAACCGCAGGATACAACCATATTTGGGATTGTTGCTGTGACCATGGCTTGTTAGGTGCGGCATTACTTGCACGGCAAGCGGCACCGCGGATTCATTTTGTGGATATAGTGCCTGAACTCATGCACCAATTGGAAAATAAACTGGAGCGATTTTATCCAGAAAACAGCCGGTCACATTGCCAATGGCAAGTTCATTGTACGGATGTAACAGCACTCCCGCTCGGCCAATTCAACGGTAAACATTTAGTCATTATCGCTGGCGTCGGGGGCGACTTGATGACTGAGCTGGTTAAAACGATTTATCAACAAAATCCCCGTGCCGACATTGATTTTTTGCTGTGTCCCGTACACCACCAATTCACCCTAAGGGCGCAATTAATCGAATTCGGTTTCAGTTTAAAAACCGAAGCATTGACGGCTGAAAACCACCGCTTTTACGAAATTTTATTGGTTTCAACCACCCAAGATCATTATTTGAAAATAAATCCCATCGGCAATTTTATCTGGCAAAGCACCACACCAGAACAAGCAAAAATTGCGGCTGATTACTTGAAAAAAACACTGGATCACTACCAGAGAGTGCAATTAAGCCGTCATGCTGAAGTCCAGCATATTATCGATGCCTATAGCGCTGTAATCACTTGACAAATTTTTCCAACTGTATGGAAGCTGACAAAATATCAATATTTATGGGTAATTCTGCTGCTATTGTTAAAGCAGGTTTATTTATAAACCAACAACCTTGGACATCTGCGAGAATGGCGGTGTATTTACCTGCTATCGCAGCGATGTTGATTAATCGATTGGATAGAACCGCATGAATAACCCCCGGACTGACCGCCTTACGGTGATACCAACCGTGCTGACCCAGAACGCACTCAAAGGTTTTCTGCTCGCTGCCGCTGGCCTGTTTCTATTTGCCTGTATGGACAGCACTACTAAATATCTGACTACTCATTACAACGTACCCTTCGTGGTGGCGATGCGCTACCTGGTCCATTTTTTTCTGATGGTGATAATTCTCGCTCCGCGTCATTCGGCCCAGTTAGTGCACACGCAGCGAACCGGGCTAGTGATCGCACGGGCGATAGTACTGACGATTGCATCGCTCTGTATGGGCATGGCCTTACACCGTATGCCACTGGCGGAAACTACGGCAATTAACTTTCTGGCCCCCACCTTAGTGGCCTTGCTCGCCGGCTCAATATTGGGCGAAAAGATTGGCGGCTGGGGCTGGGCGGCGATACTGACAGGTTTTATCGGTGTGCTCATGATTGCCCGTCCCGGCGGCGGGCTGGATACGGTAGGCATTCTGTTTGCGTTAGGCGCGGCGGTTGCCAACGCCACTTATCAGTTGTTATCGCGCTTGCTGGCCAGCACCGAAAAAGCCATCACCCTGTTGTTCTACACCGCGCTGATTGGCTCGATTGTTTTTGGCATCGCCCTGCCCTGGTTTTGGGAAAATGAAGCGCCGAGCACACTTGAACTGGTGCTGCTATTCAGTATGGGTGCCAGCGGCGGCCTCGGTCATTATTTATTCACCCTCGCCTATCGCCATGCTCCAGCGTCCATATTGGCTCCTATGACCTATTTGCAATTGCTCTGGGCCGGACTGTTGGGCTGGATTATTTTTGGTACCATTCCCGATAGCATGAGTTTGACGGGTATGGCGATTGTGGCAGCCTCGGGTTTGATCATCGCGTTTAAGTCCCGCTTCACCAAAGCGATTCCAGCAAAGGCAGAATCAGATCAGCTCTAATCTTGTTAGCTGTATCGACTACATTCAAGTCAGCTTCAAATCCGTAACCAACAAAGGGCGCATTCAAATTACCGTCACGACAGAAAATCCCCACCAAACTATCACCGACAGTAGAACCGAACGTGACAATAAAATGAACCAAAATACACACCAGCCATAGAGAACTAACAATGAACAACGAAATATTAAAAGAACTATTAGCCCAGGAAGATGAAATCCAGCTGGATTATTTCAACAACCAGACGGCATGGGATTTGGGGAATTTACTGAAACTTGCCGCCGACAAAATGTCCGCCCCGATTGCTAT
>JAJQJO010000178.1 GCA_021323495.1 Cellvibrio sp.
TGCCGGTAATTCATTGGCCATCAATTCCGGGCGATTATCAATAACCCGCACCTGGCAAGGCAGCCCGGCAAGGATTGTTACTAGCGATTGGCACACATGTCCCGCACCAAAGAGTGCAATCTGCCATGTGCATGATGCAAAGGCTTCGAGCATCACTGTGACATTGCCGCCGCAACACTGCGCCGCTGCCGCTGCAAGTGGAATGGGTTTTAATAGCTGGCAGGTTTTATTCTGCGCAAGTAATTCGCGCGCTTGCTGCACCAGTAAAAACTCCAGTTGGCCGCCGCCGATGGTGTCGTAGCAAGCATCCGCCGTGATCACCATTTTGCTGCCGCCATTGCGCGGTGTTGAACCCTGGGTATTAATAATGGTGGCAGGCAATTACATAACCGCTGCCGCGTTGCTGACAATCTTGAATTGCCGCTGACCAATTAAGTAGTGACATTAAAATCCTCCTCTGTCGTACCTGGTTTGACTGCGGCAGTTTTGTTAAACGCAACGCAATCTTGCAGCGCCCAATAAATTCGCTCGGGGGTTGCCGGTGTATCCAGGCGCGGACTGAATTGATAGTTTGTGGTGCTGCTGCAGGCATCGCGCAGCGCCGCCCACACCGAAATCGCCAACATTAACGGCGGCTCACCCACCGCTTTGGATAAATGGATGGTATTTTCCAGATTGGGCTCATCAAACAATTCGATATTAAATATTTCCGGCACATCAAAAGCGGTTGGAATTTTATAATTCGCCGGGCTATTGGAAATGACCCGACCTTGTTCATCCCACAATAATTCTTCAGTGGTCAACCAACCCATCCCCTGGATAAAACCCCCTTCAATCTGGCCAATATCAATTGCCGGATTTAGTGACTTGCCGACATCGTGCAAAATATCCACTTGATCAACCTTGTATTCACCGGTTAAGCAATCCAGTGTCACTTCCGATACGGCAGCGCCATTAGCAAAATATAAAAACGGCTGGCCTTTGGCCGTGGCGCGGTCATAGTGAATTTTTGGCGTGCGATAATGTCCGGTAGCCGATAGGGCAACACGATTGATATAGGCCAATTTAATAAACGCCGGAAAATCCAACTGATTTTCACCGAGGATAACCAGATCATTTTTAAAAATGATCTGCGCGGGAGCAAGATTGAAATGTTCGCACGCAAAACTCACCAAATCCGCTTTGATTTGGTCGCACGCATCTTTGGCGGCCATACCATTTAAATCGGTACCTGATGAAGCAGCCGTTGGCGAGGTGTTGGGTACTTTGTCGGTACGCGTCGAAGACACCATTACCCGATTCACACTCACGCCAAAGGCGCTGGCGACAATTTGCTGGATCTTGGTGTACAACCCCTGCCCCATTTCCGTACCGCCGTGATTAATCAGCAGACTACCGTCGGTATAGATTTGCAACAGCGCACCAGCTTGATTAAGGTGTTTGGCGGTAAATGAAATACCAAATTTTACCGGTGTTAAGGCAATACCTTTTTTCAGGTGGCGATGGGTATTATTAAATTCGGTGATAGCAATGCGGCGCGCGCGATAATCCGAACTTTTTTCCAACCGCTCAATTAATATCGGCAATACATGCTGTTCTATTTTTTGGCCGTAAGGTGTTTCATCGGCACCCGGCTGATAGAGATTGGCCTTGCGCACATCGAGCGGATCCATGCCGAGCTGCCGCGCTATATCCTCCAGGAAAGTTTCAACCGCCATCATGCCTTTTGGCCCACCAAAACCGCGGAAAGCGGTGTTGGAAACTGTGTGGGTTTTGCAGCGCAAACCAAGAATACGCGCGCTATTTAAAAAGTAAGCATTGTCGGCATGGAACATAGCGCGATCCACAATACCTTCCGATAAATCCGGTGAGTATCCGCATTTGCCGGCAAGCTGTAGATCCACGCCAAGTAATTTTCCTTCGCGATTAAACCCCACACGCCAGCGATTTAAAAAATCATGGCGCTTGCCGGTTTGGATCATGTCATCGCGACGCGGCATGCGGTAACGCACCGGGCGGCGATTGCGCTGCGCAAACAACGCAGCGATACAGGCCAGGGGCGCTGCCTGTGTTTCTTTGCCACCAAAACCACCGCCCATACGGCGCACCTCTGCAACCACCAAATGCAAGGGAATCGCTAAAACTTCGGCGACCAATTTTTGTATTTCAGTGGGATGTTGGGTTGAGCTGATGACATGGATACCGCCATCTTCCGTTAAACGCGCTTCGCTAATTTGGCCTTCAAGATAAAAATGTTCCTGCCCGCGCACAAAGATTTCACCGCTGAGTTGATGCGGTGCAGTTTCGATACTTGCATCCGGGTCACCCAGCAGTAACTGATGTTGCGGCAACACAAAACTTTGCGCAGTGAGCGAATCCTCAATCGTTAATTGCGCCGGTAATTCTTCGTATTCAATTTTTGCTAACACTGCTGCGCGCTGCGCTGCTTCAAAACTGGTGGCGGCGACTGCAAAAATAGCTTGGCCGATAAATTCCACCAGATCACCTGCGAGCAGTGGATCACCCAGATACACCGGCCCGACATCCACCTTGCCGGGAATATCACTTTGTACAATTACGTCGATCACGCCGGACGCAGACTTAACGGCCGACAAATCAATTGCGCGAATACGCGCGTGGGGTTTTGCCGACTGGCCGGTAGCGACAAATAAAGTGCCGGGCAAGAGCGGTAAATCATCTACGTACTCAGCAGTGCCGCGCACGTGTTTATGTGCGGATTCGTGTGCGATGGAATGACCTACACCACCGGGCGCATTTCCCGTGTTAGCGGCGGGTGATAATTCGGCATTAACAACAATTCTACGCATGATGAAATAGCCTCGCTTCGGTTACCTTGCCGAAGGCTTCGGCTGCAAATTCGTAACAGGCTTTTTTGAGCAGGTTGCAGGCCATGGCCATGCGGTAAGCGGCGCTGGCGCGCACATCACTCAGCGGCGAAAATTCGCTGCGCAATAATTCGCAGGCCTGCGCAAGAATGCCTTCATCAACATCACCAGAC
Organism: Cellvibrio sp.; assembly: GCA_021323495.1. Lineage (GTDB taxonomy): Bacteria > Pseudomonadota > Gammaproteobacteria > Pseudomonadales > Cellvibrionaceae > Cellvibrio. Next base: position 3,020 of record JAJQJO010000178.1, read on the forward strand.
ACACACCAATTACTGCCAGTTAAAAATTGCTCGGTGACGCTTGCACGTTTGGGAATTGCTGCCATACCCCCAAAAGCAATTTTAAATTCGTTGGTTGTTGCTCCACTCCAACAAAATGCGCCCATCACGGCGGAGATATCATCTTCATAGCGCTTGGTAATTTTGAATAACTTGAGCGGCTGTGCCAGTCGCGCGCGCGCAATGCGAATGCGCGCGAGATATTCATCGGCCGCAAGTGAGGTTTGTTTGTAATTGCGATAGAAATGGGCCAGCAATTCGCGGCGCGATCCGCCCTTGCTATTGACCAGCTCCAGTTCCGCATCCATCACCAACAGATAAGGCGGTGCATCGGCAATTGGTGAGGCGTTGCAAATATTGCCTCCAAGCGTCCCGCGATTGCGAATTTGGCGCGAACCCAAACGCTTGAGCAGTGCGACAAATTCTGGTGCGAGTTCGGCTAGTGTTTTTTCCAAAGCGCTGTAATTGGCTGCTGCTCCTAAAACAATCTCATCACTACCGATAAGAATTTCGCTGAGGCTTTCAATGCGATTGAGATCAATCAACTGCGGCAAATTTTTGTATTGCTGAGTCACTTCCAGCATCAAATCGGTTCCGCCAGCCACCAGACGCGCGTGCGGATATTCAACCAGCAATTGCTGTAATTCGATTTCGGTATGTGGCTGCCAATAACCGCTGGCACCATCGGACAAGTTTCTGTTGTGGGTATCGGCAGGCGCGCCGCCCGTGCCCGCTAAAGGTGCATTGGGCACCCAATTTTGCACAAATCTGGCCGTTTGGGCAGGTTTTTTAAGAGTGGTTTTTTTAAGGGAGGCCTCTTTAAGGGAAGCCTCTTTAAGTACAAAAAGGCCCGCAGCGATAATCGGGCGATAGCCGGTGCAGCGGCACAGATTTCCTGAAATCGCATCAATCACGGCCGCACGTTGGGTGTCCTCGTCGGCTTTGGCTAATTCATTGCCCGCTGCCAATTGCAATCCCGCTAGCGACATCACAAAACCGGGCGTACAAAAACCGCACTGGGAGCCATGGCATTCCACCATCGCTGCCTGTACCGGATGCATAACTCCCGGGGCCGGAGTCAGACCTTCCACGGTTACAATATGGCAATCCTGCAGGCTACCAAGCGGGCAAATACAGGCGTTAACCGCTTCGTAAACCATAGCGTCCGCGCCCTGGCGACCTACCAACACCGTACAGGCGCCACAGTCACCCGAGGCGCAGCCTTCTTTGGTGCCCATCAGGTTTTGTTGGCTGCGCAGATACCGGAGCAGGGTCATATCCGCCGCCACATCCACCAACTCAACTGGAACATTGTTCACCACAAACCGCACAGACTTTCCTCCACCAGATCGATCCAAGGGTTACCCTGCAAATACTGTTAATTGGTTATAGCCGATTTCAGCCAAACCGTTTTCCCTGCACCTTCGCTCCATTCTCTCGCCATGCGCTCATCATCCGCTCTTCAACACCCAAAGCAAAAGTCTGGCCAGCCAGACAATTTTTGTCTGCTTTTTTGCCGGAGCATGTCCTGCATAGGCTATGGCATATAACTTGCTCAATCCTGACTATCTTTTTGTCCAGCTAGTCAGGTTTATGAGCGAGTCAGTTTATGTCTGAAAAAAAGGCCATGCGCCTTGAGTTGCTGTCCCTTACCAAAGCCTACCCGGGTTGCATCGCCAACGATAAGGTGAGCTTGCAGGTTGCGCCGGGTGAAATCCATGCGCTGCTTGGCGAAAACGGCGCAGGCAAAAGTACGCTGATGAAAATGATCTACGGTGTGGTCAAGCCGGATGCAGGGCAAATGACCTGGAATGACAGAGAGGTCCACATCAGCGGCCCCGCGCACGCCCGTCAACTTGGTATGGGCATGGTGTTCCAGCACTTCTCATTATTTGAAACCCTGACGGTGACGGAAAACATCGCACTCTATTTAACACCGGCAGAATACGGCACGCTCGATTTATTGCGCGCACGCATTATCGCGGTGGGCGATGAATACGGCCTCGCGATAAATCCTGACCGCTTGGTGCACAGCCTGTCGGTTGGCGAACAGCAGCGCGTGGAAATTATTCGCTGCCTGTTGCAGGACATCCAATTATTAATTCTCGATGAACCTACCGCCGTACTCACGCCGCCCGAAGTTGCGCAGCTGATCGCTGTATTAAAAAAACTCGCGCGCAAAGGGTGCAGCATTTTATTTATTTCGCATAAATTGCACGAGGTAAATGCACTCTGCGACAAGGCCACCATACTGCGCGGCGGCAAGGTAACCGGCACCTGCATTCCCAGTGAAACCAGCCCGGCACAAATGGCGCGCCTGATGCTTGGCGATGAGTTGGAATTACAGGAGGTGATGCCTGCTGGCAATGCCGGTGAATGTCTGCTTGCGCTCGATAACATTGAGGTAAAACCGCGCGATGCCTTTGCGATTCACCTGCGAGATATTCAACTGCAGTTACACGCGGGCGAAATTCTCGGCCTCGCCGGTGTTGCCGGTAACGGGCAGGATGAATTGGTGGATTTGATTAACGGCGAGTTGGGCAGCGATAGCGGCAGTTTGCTTTTTCACGGCAAAGATATTGGCAAAACCGGCGTGCAAACGCGGCGCAATCTGGGGCTCGGTGTTGTACCTGCCGATCGTATCGGGCGCGGTGCACTGGGCAATATGAGTTTGACCGAAAATAATTTGCTCACGAGTTACATCAACCAAACCGGAAAATGTGGCTGGCTCAACTGGCCAGCGATTAAAGCGCGCGCAACCGAGATTATCGCGACTTACAACGTCAAAGCCACAAGCGCCGATGCCAGCGCAAAAAGTCTCTCCGGCGGCAACCTGCAAAAATTTATTATCGGCCGCGAAATTCTGCAAAATCCAAAAGTGCTGGTGTGTTTTCACCCGACCTGGGGTGTTGATGTAGGCGCGGCGAATGTAATTCATCAAGAGCTCATTAAATTGCGCGATAAAGGCGCGGCGATTTTGGTGATTAGTGAAGATCTCGATGAACTTTATTTATTAGCGGATCGACTCGGTGCTCTGTGCGGCGGTCGCTTATCGCCCATCGCACCGAAGAACGAAGTTCCGCTTGCGCAACTCGGCCAGTGGATGACCGGCAATTTTGGCAGCGCTGTTGGCCACGCACCTACACAGGAGCTTGCCCATGCGCATTGAGAAACGCCTGCAAGACTCGCAGCTGATGGTGTATTTATCACCGCTGCTCGCGCTTTTATTAACACTCATCTCCGGCGCTTTATTATTTGCATTACTCGGGCGCCCGCCACTTGGCAGCCTTTATACTTTTTTTATCGCGCCGATCAGTGACCTCTACGGCCTTTCCGAACTCGCGGTAAAAGTCACACCGCTTTTGCTCTGCGCAATTGGGCTGACGCTCTGCTTCAAAGCAAAAATCTGGAATATCGGCGCGGAAGGCCAATTTGTTTTTGGTGCGTTGATTGGTGGCGCAGTGACGTTGCAATTGGCAGAGAGTGAAGGCTTTTGGGTACTACCGGCGATTATCGCCAGCGGTGCGTTAGCGGGCATGGCATGGGCGGGCATTGCCGCACTTTTGCTCACACGTTTTAACGCCAATGAAATTCTCACCACCATCATGCTCAATTATATTGCGGTGAATTTATTACTCTGGGCCGTGCACGGACCGTTGAAAGATCCCGATGGTCTCAATTTTCCCGAATCGGCGCTTTTTGCGAGCCAGACATTATTGCCGATATTATTTGACGATTATCGCGTGAGCATCGCGATTTTTATTGCGCTATTTATGTTGGTAGTAATTTGGGTGGTGCTCACTCGCACCCTGCTCGGCTTTCAATTGCGTGTGATGGGCGAGAACCATAATGCTGCGCGTTTTGCCGGATTTAAAAGCAAAACCCTGATCTGGTTGCTGCTGTGTTTCAGCGGCGCCATGGCCGGTGTGGCAGCAATTTCTGAAACCAATGGTCCAGTCGGACAACTGATTCCTACACTTTCCCTCGGCTACGGTTACGCTGCCATTATTGTGGTGTTTATGGGGCGCATGCATCCGCTCGGGATTTTATTGGCGAGCTGTTTATTGGGGCTTACTTATCTCGGCGGTGAGATGGCGCAAATCGACCAGGGTTTACCAAAATCCATCACCGGATTATTCCAGGGCATGTTGCTGTTTTATTTGCTCGCCTGCGACCTGCTGATCAGCTATCGCCTGATGCCCAAATCGCGCGTGCATCAATCCGCTGCCATCACTCAATAACCCTATCCAGTAACCGACAAGCACGAATCAGAATTCAGGTAGCGTTTTATGGATCTCAGTTTGATTGAAAATATTCTCTTCGCCATGGTGCGCACGGGAACGCCATTATTATTAGTGGCGCTAGGCGCAATGATGTCGGAGCGCTCTGGGGTATTAAACCTCGGGCAGGAAGGCATGATTTTGGTGGGCGCCGCCTGTGGGTTTATCGCCGCTTACGCTGGTAGTAGTTTAGGTTTGGGTGTGTTGGCAGCGGTAGCAGCGGGCACAGTGGCTGCGCTAATTTTTGCCTTTATCGCGCTCACCTTGATTTCCAATCAAGTCGCAACCGGTCTGGCACTCACAATTTTCGGCACCGGTTTAAGCGCTTTTCTCGGCGCCGCCTATGTGGGTCAAACCGTTACCGGTTTTGCGCCGATTGCGCTTCCCTTTTTAAGCGATATTCCACTAATCGGCCCCGCGTTATTTGCGCAGGATTTGTTGGTGTATCTTTCATTTATTTTATTCGCTACCGTGTTTGTGGTGATGCGCTACACGCGGTTGGGATTAATTATTCGCGCGGTGGGTGAAAACCCCGAAGTGGCCCACGCATTGGGCTATAAGGTATTACTGGTGCGCTACTGCGCAGTGATGTTT